>MFTJ01000001.1 GCA_001786805.1 Candidatus Nomurabacteria bacterium RIFCSPHIGHO2_01_FULL_39_10
GCTTCTTTCACTTCCTTCGTCATTGCCTTCGGCCACACCGCATCTTCATAAGGCCGCACAAAAGTATATTTGCCAAATTTCTCCAGCTTCTCCCCCTCGCCTGTATCTATGAGTTCGTAGTCCTTTTTACCCGCCGAATTGGAGGACCAATCTTTTGAAACAAAAATTTTAATTTGGTTGTGCATAGTTATATTTCAACTTTAGATTATTAGTCAATAATAGCACGCCGAAGAAAAATGGAATAAGAGAAGTGATTTGCCATATTGTCGGAATTTGATGAAGCACCAACCATGCTACAAATAAAGTAAGCAAAGGAGACAGACTACTTATTGCATTAGCTTTGGTGACGGAGATACGGGAAATCCCTTCAAGCCAGAAAATTTTTGATAATCCGAAAAGAATAAAACCGTTTAAAGCCAAAAAAAGAAAAGATTCTTGGATTTGGAAAAACTGCAAATGTTGCCCAAAAACATAAGCAAGTAAAAGCAAAAAAGGGGTTGCAATTATGCTACGAAGAAATAAGATGGTTTCAGTTGAAGAAATCAGTTTCGCCTTTTGTTGGAGAAAATTACCTAAGGGCGCGCAAAATGTGGCGATAATGATAAAAAAATCACCAAAATTAACAGACGAAAAATTTGGGACAAGAACTATAACCGCCCCAATAATCATTAAGAAAGAACCGATTTTGGATTCAAAAGAAAAATGTTCTTTACGAATAAGATTAAAAAATAAATAGGAGGTAAAAATTTCAAATAAACTTATGATACTAGCATTGCCGGGAGTAGTCTTTGTAAGCCCTAAATAAAAAAAGGTGTAAAATAAAATACCGATAAAAAACACAATTCCAATTGCATATTTCCATAAAAGTAGATTTTTTAATTCGTATAATTTTTTTTTATAAAGCACAATTGCGAGAAAAAAAATACTGGCTAGAAATGTACTCAAGGCAAGTGAAATAATGCTAGGAACTCCCTTATAAGACAAAATAGTAATAACTGGAAATAAACTCCAAAGAGCCGCTCCGCTAAATATAAATAACTCGCCCGTACGTTCATTTTTCATATTAAAAACTCTATTACATCGCCATCTTTGACAATATATTCTTTGCCTTCGGTGCGCACCCAGCCTTTTTCTCGGGCTTTAGTAAAACTTCCGGCTTGAATGAGCTGCTCATAGGAAACGACTTCCGCGCGGATAAATTTTTGCTGAAAATCTGTGTGGATTGATTTGCCCGCGAAAGGGGCTGTCGCTCCGCGCAAGGTCGTCCATGCTCTCGATTCGTCTTCGCCCGTAGTAAAAAAAGTAATTAAATTTAATAAATCATAACCGGCTTTGATAAGATGATCCAACCCCGTACCAAAAATAGGGTCGACTATCAGGTATGGTCCGGGGATTTTTGATAAAAAATCCCCGGACCTTCCATCAATCTCCCCCTGCGAAGGGGGAGTGCCGAAGGCGAGGGGGTCTGCTATGGCAGATGTGTTCAGCACATACAAAGTCGGTTTTTTTATATTGGCAAGTTCAAGCTCCATATTTATAACTTCAATATCAAACATCGGGTCTATCTTGTCATGCACATGAATCATCTGTTTGTCTTCAAAAATCCGCACCACTTCAATAATGGCGTCCACTTCACGAATGTGCGAGAGAAATTTATTGCCGAGTCCTGCCCCCTCCGAAGCCCCTTTCACAAGTCCAGCTATATCCACGAACTCCACCACAGCCGGAATAGTTTTTTTTGATTTAGAAATTTCCGAAAGCTTAGTAAGCCTTTCGTCCGGCACAGGCACAATACCGACCGAAGGGTCAATAGTGCAGAAAGGATAATTCTCCGCGGGTACATTCTTTTTGGTCAGCGCGTTAAAAAGCGTGGATTTGCCGACATTCGGGAGTCCCACAATTCCAATTTTTAAAGACATTTAGAAAATATACCAAAAACAAGCTAAAAAGTCATTTTGAGCAAGGACTACTCTTGCTCAGTTTTATCTCAAAAAATTTCCGCTTTCGTTTCGCCTTGCGCGAATGATAACAAAATACAGACCGAAAAGAAACTGGGTGATTTATTTCTATGTTTTTTTATTTATCTCATTCTCAGCTTCTTCCGCCAATTCCAAAAAATCGGCTGTTTCTTTTAGGCTAAATTTCCTAGGTTCATAGCCTTTTATGCAAAACACGCCCACCGGCAAATGGCTTTTTTTATCATACAGAGATTTTCCGACATAAAAGCGGATATGAGACTCCCCTTTTACCATGGGATTGTCGGCAAAACGCGGGTCGGCTAGCGTATCTTCTACGACAAAAAGAACTCCAGACATCAAAGCGTGTCCGCAGAAAGATATGTCTCTTGGCCCTTCCGTTTGCGCAAGACCCTGAACGGACTTAAACCATTCGCGGTCTTTGTCAACGAGAGTAATGGTAGAAATTGGAACAGCAAATTTCTCAATCGCTTTTCTGGTAATTATGTCAAATCTTTCTTCCGTCGCCGTGTCTAAAAGCTTTAGACCCTGAAGGGCGCAGAGACATTCTTTTTCATTTTTGGGGATTAGGGGCTGGTTGCGCTAACTTATTATACCATAACTTCTATTTATTATACAACAAATTGAAATTATTACACCACATTTATTACCAGGCTATGTTCTTCTATTGCAGTCAGTCTGTCATATTTAACTATCCTTTCTTCTCTGGTCGTCGCTCCCGCTTTGATATAGTCCGCTTGGACAGCTGCCGACAAGTCTGAGATAAAAGTATCAAGTGTCTCGCCAGAGCGGTGAGACACAAAAATTTTAATATTATTTTCCTTTGCCATTCTGATGGCTTGCAGGGTCTCCGAAAGAGTTCCTATCTGATTTGGTTTGACCAAAAGAGTATTGATGGATTTATTTTCAATCGCTTTTTTTATTAGTTCAACATTTGTGACTGTAAGGTCATCTCCGACAATGTTTATCTGCCCGCCCAATTTTCCCTCCATTTGCGCAAACCCTTTAAAATCTTCCTCATCAAGACCGTCTTCGATAGAAATTATTTTATAGCGAGCGCATAGCTCTTGATAAAAATTTATCATTTCTTCCGTATTTAGTTTTTTATCTTCAAAAACATACTGACCATTCTTGAAAAATGTCGAAGCGGCTACATCCAGCCCGACTTTAACCTGATTGGTGTCGTAACCAGCGGAGGAAATCGCTGTTTCCAAATATTTTAAAGCCTCTTCGTTGGTGGAAAGCTTTGGCGCGAAACCGCCTTCGTCTCCGAGAGTTACCGACTGATTATCTTTGACTAAAAGACTCCGAAGTGTTTTAATTATTTTATTGGCAACTTCAACTTTTTCTTTGATTGTTTTGAATGCTGTCGGAACCAGCATAAATTCTTGAAAAGATAACCCGCTATCCGAATGTTTCCCGCCGTTTATGACATTAAAGGCAGGCTGTGGAATTTTATATTTTCTTTTTTCTTCCTTACCATAATACAAATTCGCTAAATGCTCGTAGAGCTCTATTCCTTTTCCCTTCGCGCAAGCTCTAGCGAAAGCGAGCGACACTGCCAAAATCGCGTTTGCTCCCAGCCTGCTTTTATTTTTTGTGCCGTCTAATTTAATCAATGATTCATCTAACTCATTCTGGGATATTTCTTTTCCAATCAAAAATTTTGAGATTTCTCCATTTACATTTTCTACCGCCTTGAGCACACCCTTGCCTTTAAATCTTTTCATGTCTCCGTCTCGCAACTCACATGCTTCGTGCATCCCCGTGCTTGCTCCTGAAGGCACCGCGGCAGATCCCTCAGCTCCGCCAAGAAGCGCGCAAGAAGCAAAAACAGTCGGATTGCCCCTTGAATCCAATATCTCTTTTGCTCCCAGTTTTTCAATAATAGGCATTTTAAAAACATTATAACACTTCCATAAAGCACGACCTAGCGTTCCGAGCAAGGACTACCCTTGCTCAAATTTTAGTGTATGTATATAATATATAGATGTATAGAAAAACACCATTTGCTGAAGGTGAATATTATCATATCTATTCTCGTGGGGTAGAAAAACGCAAGATATTTTTAAATACTAAAGACTATAATCGTTTTGTTGCTCTTTTGTATATTATGAATCAGGACGCCCCATTTAGAATGGATAATTTTCTGCGTGATAATAAAAATGATTTGAAAAATATTTTTAAAGAAAAAAGAGAAAAAACTTTAGTATCAATTTTGGGTTACTGCCCAATGCCAAATCATTTTCACTTAATTTTATATGAGCATACAGAAGGCGGTATAACTAAATTCATGGGCAAATTTTTAACTGCTTACTCAATGTATTTCAATACAAAATACGAAAGAAGCGGTCCCCTGTTTACTCATCCTTTTAGATCACAGCACATTGAAAATGAATCACAGTATATGTGGATATTTTCTTATTTACATCTTAATCCGCTTTCCATAATTGAAAAGGGGTGGAAAGAAAATGGTATAAAAAACAAAAAAGAGGCGGAAGAATTTTTAGAAAAATATCAGTTTTCAAGTTATTTAGATTTCTTAGGAAAAGACAGGATTGAATCGGCAATTATTGATTTTTCTCTTATTCCGGAATACATGAAAAATATGGATTTAGATTTTAAGACACAAGAAAAAATATTTAACGAAAATAGCCCTATTGAGTAGTTTTGAGCAATTTTGAGCAAGGACTACCCTTGCTCATTTATTAACCTAACCAGCCCCCTGGCAATTCTGTTGCCGCAATTTCGGTTGTTACATCTATTAGACCTTGTTGAGCATCTTCAATCTTTTTTTTAAGCGTCTTTAGATCTATTAATAATTCAGCTCTTTTGGCTTCGGCTTCCGTCAAGCCCTCTTGAGTCATTGGTTCGCCAGATACTGTATAGGGACGATTAGAAACTATGTTGATGTTACTAAATCTTTCAGGCATAACCATATTTTTTACTCCTTGCTCGAGCCGCACAATGACTTTAAATGTTTTTTCTAATTCAGCTTCTTTTAGTACCGATTCAATTTTTGCTTGTATCTTTGCGGCGCCTCCTCCTTCTGGATTTTTTGATTTTGGAATCTCTTGGTTCATGTTTATATTGTAAACAAAAAATCTAGTAAGTACAAATAAAAAAGCAAAAATGAGCAAGGACTACCCTTGCTCATTTTAAAAAGAATTAAATTTCGGATTTTTTAAATGTTTTTCCGCTTCCAACGCCATATGTTCCATCACATACACCGCTCTTATCGGATATTTACCGATTGATGTTTCTTCGGAAAGCATAATTGCGTCCGTTCCCTCAAGCACCGCATTTACCACATCGGTAGTTTCGGCGCGGGTGGGAGATGGATTGTCCTTCATTGTGTAAAGCATTTGAGTTGCGGTAATCACGGGTTTTCCGGCAAGCTTGCATTTTTTAATAATATCGTCTTGGATAAAAGGTATTTTTTCAAGAGGCACTTCATTGCCCAAATCCCCTCTCGCTATCATAATCGCGTCCGTCGCTTCTATTATTTCATCTATGTTTTTGAGCGCTTCCGCCCGTTCTATTTTGGCTATGATTTTTTGTTTTCCGCCGCATTTTTTTATTTCTTCCCTGCAGTCAATAATGTCTTCTTTATTGCCCACGAAAGATACTGATATATAATCAATCTTATTCTCTACCGCAAATTTTATAAATCTTCTATCCTTCTCCGTTAACGCCTTGGATGCGTTCACATCGTAAGTGTGTTCTTTTTGTCCTTGGACTCTCGGTCCCGGCAGGTCCCCCAGAATTAAAATTTTTCTATTATTTGTTTTTTCCGCTTCTCTTATCACCCTGATACGTTCCAGACTTTCCTCCCTTGATGGCCAAGAAAAATTAAGCCGAGCCATATCCATTCCGGCTTTCACCATTTCATTCACTACTTCATATTTGGAAGAGACCGGACCGACAGTCGCAATTATTTGCACCGATGACCTAACTCTGCCTTCCCGCGCAGAGTTTCCTTCCTCTTTAAGCTTTCGTGTTTCTTTGTTTAACATATATCCGTCAGCATCCAGTTCATAAATAAAAATTTCATTAAAAGGCATTTCTATTTTTTCTATTTCCTTGTCTCCTATTTTTTCTATATATTTTATAAGCGCGCGGATAGTATTGCCGTGCGAAACAACCAGAACATTTTCTCCATTTTTTAAAATTGGAAGTATTTCTTGTCTAAAAAATGGTACGGCTCTTTCGTACACCATCTTCAAAGTTTCTCCATTCGGCACATGGTAATCCCAAGCTCGGCGCAGAGTTTGAATTCCCTCTTCTCCAAGCTCTTTTTTAATTTCGTCTTTATTCTTTCCGGTATAATCTCCGTAATCTCTTTCATTCAACGCGCTGTTGTAATGTATCGTCTCTGCGTCGCAATGCCCTCCTCCGCTCATCATGCAGACTTCCGTTTCTATAGAACGCGCTTGTGTCGAAGCATACACTTTATGTATTTCAATATCTTTTATAAGCGCGCCAAGCGCTTCGGATACTTTGAATCCATCCGCGCTCAAATGAACATCTGTTTTGCCGGTAAATATGTTAGCTTTATTCCACTCAGACTCGCCGTGTCTCACCACTATTAGTTTTCCAATCTTGGTTGACATAATTTTTTATGCCCATATTATAGCATAAATTTACTCATCCAGTATCTTAAAATCATCCCCTGCTGAAGAAATTATTTTTTTCTTGCGAAGAAAATAAACCGCGCCTCCAGAAGCGCCGATAAAGATAAGAGCAATTATTGAGGGAAAAGAAATCAAACTGTCTTTGACAATACCACTAGAAACGATAGAGGCTCCTAGATTTTCAACCGGGATTTGCGTATCTGTGAGTGTCGCCGTATTTTCTTCCAGCTGTTTTTCCAGCGGTTGAACCGCTGGAGATATTTTTGACTGTTTTGATTGAACTGGAATTTTTTCTATCGGAACAGCTGGGATAAGAGAAATTCCATAATCAAAAACAATTCTTCCCTGCGGAGTTATTAATTTTAAAGTGTCTTTATCAAAAACAGAAAAATGAGTGAGGACAGAAGAAATAGTCATTTTCTTTTTGGAACTTATAACGGTATTTTTGGGGAAAGTAAAATTTTTGGCGCTGCTTGATAAACTCCAGTTCCCAATATCGGCGTCATAATCAGTATTATTTGAGAGTTCCACAAAAAAATCCTGACTATCCCCCACTGCTGATATTAAAAAATTCGCTTTCGTCACCTTGATTGTCATTTTATCGGATGCGTCCGGAACATCCCCATAAAAATTCATGTAGTATTCCAGAGTTACAACATAGTCGCCGGGGTAAAGATAAGTATGCGAGAGTTTTTCCGTGCTGTTGGTTTGTATTTCTTTTGAATCACCGTCGCCAAAATTCCAAAAATATTTCCCGTAATTCAGTTTCTCTTTGCTATAACCAAATGTTGCGGCTTGAAATGATGATGCTGTTCCAGTAAAAACATTATTTTTTGTAATAATTTTGGTTTTAATTTTTGGCTCTTCTATTATTTTATTTTTTGTTTCCGTAGAATTTGTGTTTTGAGTAGAATGATTGTCATCATTATCAGAATTATTAGATATGAGAGTACCAGTGCCGACTGGAGCTGAGGAAGAAGAGTTTGGATTTTGCGCTTTAGGAGTAGCAACAGCGATAATCCAGCCGGTTGTGGTTTTTTGAAAACTTTTATTCTCCTCTATTGTCTGCCAGCTAACTTCGTTTTTATCCGTTTCATTACCTCTAAATAAAGTTAATGAATTATTGTTAGCTAAACTATAAGAAGAAGGCCAAAAAATATCAGGAGAAACAGTTCCCATATACTCATTCTCTCTCGCTAATAATAAATAACCCCCGCTAGAAATAGTCACACCTTCAAATCTGCTTGGAACAACAAAACTACTCTCGCTTCCGCTAGAAGTTTTTTTCTTGATATAAAAATCTGTCAAATTGGCAACCGAATCACCAGAATTATAAAGTTCTATAAATTCATCATTCGCTGTACTGCCAGCAATTTGCACCTCATTTATAATCACTTCTGCGTAAGCCGAATGAAACGAGAAAAATAAAATAGTACATATAAAAAATAAAATTAGTTTCTTAGACATAAATTTCGTTTATTTTATAATATGCTACAATAATAACATGGAAAATAACTACGACATCATCGCCATTGGGGAAACCACCATAGACGCTTTCATCCGCTTAAAAGACGCGGATGTACATTGTGATATTAATAAGGAAAACTGCCAAATTTGCATTGCTTTTGGAGCCAAAATTCCCTATGAATCAGTAGAAGAAGTGCCTGCGGTCGGCAACGCCGCAAACGCCTCCGTATCCTGCGCCCGCCTCTCGCTAAAATCCGCTTTGGTGGCTAATATCGGAAAAGACAGAAATGGCGACCTTTGCGTTGATTCTTTAAAGAAAGACGGAGTATCCACAGAATTCATAACCGTCAATATAGACAGAGCCACAAATTACCATTATATACTTTGGTTTCATGACGAAAGAACAATTCTGCAAAAACACTCCGATTTTCCTTATAAACTTCCCAATTTAGGCAATCCGAAATGGATATACTTGACTTCCCTCGGCGAAAAGTCTCTTCCTTATCATTTTGAAATAATAGAATATTTAAAAAATAATCCAGATGTAAAAATGGCTTTTCAGCCCGGAATTTTTCAGATAAAAATAGGCTACGAAAAATTAAAAGAAATTTATAAAAGAACTGAAATCTTTTTCTGCAATATTGAAGAGGCGAAAACTATTCTAAATACGGAAGAACAAATTGAGATAAAAGATTTGATTAAAAAAGTTTATGAATTAGGTCCAAAGATAGTAGTACTCACTGATGGACCAAATGGCGCCTATGCCTATGACGGCAATGAAAGCCTGTTTATGCCCATCTATCCCGACCCAAAGCCTCCTTTTGAGCGCACCGGCGCGGGAGACGCTTTTTCTTCCACAGTAGTGGCCGCAATCGCTTTAGGCAAAAGTTTAGCCGAAGCGTTGGCTTGGGGAGGAATTAATTCTATGTCCGTAGTCCAAGAAGTCGGCGCGCAAAAAGGTTTGCTCTCCCGAGTCAAACTTGAAAAATATCTCAAAACCGCTCCAGCGGAATACAAAGCGAAGAAAATATAATACATAGGAGTTTCCTATGTAATTTGTTTTCTAAGAATAATTCTCTTTACCGCTTCTTTGATAGCATTTTTGTCTATGCCGTAGTGTTTCATCAGTTCTTCTGGCTGACCAGTCTGACCAAATTGGTCTTTTACACCTACAAATTCCATTGCTACCGGAAAATTTTGCGCGAGAACTTCAGCGACAGCCGAACCCATTCCCCCTGCAATTTGATGCTCTTCAACTGTCACAACTTTTTTTGTTTCTTTGGCGAGAGCTATAATCGCATCTTTGTCTATTGGCTTAATGGAAGACAGATTCATCACTTTTACTTTTATGCCTTCTCCGCCAGCCTGCGGATTCTCCAGTTCTTTTGCCGCAAAAATAGCGGCCGAAGTCAGCACACCAGTCACTATTATACCTACTTGCGCTAATCCAACATCCGGTAGCCAATAAATCTCCGCCTTGCCGACTTCAAAAGGAGTCTCTTCGGTGGTAATAATCGGGACATTCACACGACCAACACGCAGATAAGAAGGCTTTTTGGTTTTAGAGAGAGCAATCGCCGCTCGTTTGGCTTCCAACGCGTCGCAGGGATTCACCACTTCCATGTTCGGCAACATACGCATCAGTCCAATGTCTTCGAGCGCCTGGTGTGTGCCACCGTCCGGACCATCGGAAAGACCTGCGTGCGAGCCGACTATCACTACTTTCCGGTCATTGTAAGCTATTGTCGTTCTTATCTGTTCCCAATTTCTGCCCGGAGAAAATATCGCGAAAGAAGAACAAAAAGGAATCTTGCCCATAGCGGCAAGTCCGGAAGCCACTGTCACTAAATTTTGTTCTGCCACACCTACCTGCACAAATCTGTCTGGAAATTTTTCGGTAAAAGGGCTCATACCGGTACTTTCGGATAAATCCGCCGAAAGTCCTACAATGTTTTTATTGCTTTCCGCCGCCTGCGTCATTCCCTGTCCAAAGCCTTTTCTGGTCGGAACTTGCTCGCAATCTGCGTTGAATATTTTTGGATTTAATTTTAATTTCGGATTAAGCATAAAAATAACGCAAATTTTACGATGGGCGATATGCTTTTAATTCTTTCAGCGCCATTTCCGCTTCTTCTTTGTTGGGCGCCTTGCCGTGCCATTTATAATTCCGTTCAAACATTTTAACGCCCTTCCCGGGTATAGTATGCGCTATTATCACCGTCGGCTTTTCAAATATCGCCTGCGCTTCTTCCACCGCTTCATTTAAAGCGGTAAAATCGTGCCCGCCGACTTCTATTACATGCCAGTTAAAAGCCCGCCATTTGTCCGCGAGTGGTTCAAGCGGCATAACATCCTCTGTATTGCCGTCAATTTGAATGTTGTTGCGGTCAACTATGGCAATTAAATTTCGTAACTTAAATTTTCCGGCAAACATTATCCCCTCCCATGAATTTCCTTCGTCCAGTTCCCCATCGGAAATAAAACAATAGATAAATCTGTCTTTATCTGCCCCATCCATGCGATCGACCAAGGCCATGCCTGCCGCTTGCGAAATCCCGGAACCAAGCGGTCCTGAGGAAGTTTCTACATAGGGTAAAGTTTCCCGATGAGGATGACCCTGCATACGACTCCCAAATTTGCGTAAAGTTAGAAGCTCCTCAACTGGAAAATATCCCGCGTGCGCCATCGTCGCATAGAGCACAGGGCAAATGTGCCCGTTGGACAATACCACTCTGTCTCTATCCGCCCAGTCCGGATTCTTAGAATCATGTTTTAAAATATGAAAATAAAAAAGCGTGAAAATATCCGTCATGCCGAGCGGTCCCGCCGTATGCCCACTTTTCGCCTGCACCAACGCCTCAATAATAGATATGCGAATATCAGTCGCCTTCTTTGATAATTCTAAAATTTTTTCTTCGGTTAAAAGCATTTTATAAATTTTGAAATCTCTCTACAAGCCCTATTTTATCATAAGAATTGAAAAGAACCGAACCGGTAATTAATTTTGTCGCCCCCGCAGATACCAGCTTTGGCGCTGTTTGTTCGGTAATGCCGATATCAACTTCAATCGGCAAATCAGGATATTTTTCTCTTAATAACTTTATTCTATCATAAACTTTTTCATCAAGTGTTACTCCGCTAATACCAATTTTGTCATTCCCCATGCACTGCACAAAATCAATCAGAGATATGAATGGGAAAACTTTTTCTAAAGGCATGCCGGGCTTAAACGCAACGCCGAATTGGACATTGTCTCTGACATATAAATCTATGCCTTCCAAAAAATTCCTAAAATCTTCCAGACTTTCCATCGCTTCTAAATGAAATATCATCCTTCTCGCCCCAAGTTTCATATAAATATCAAAATTCTCCACCGCATCCGCCACCATCAAATCAAGTTCAAAATCAAATTCATCCCAGAAAGGCAGACCTTGCTTTTCATTCATTATTTTTTGAAATTCATAATCTTCAAAACCGCCGGAGGTAAAAGGCCAAGTCTGGCTCGGCACAAAAATGCCATCGCAAAAATCAATCTGGATCGCCGAAACAACCCCGCGCAGGGCGCCAATTTTATTTTTTAGTTCTTCAAAAGTTTTAAACGGCAAAACCGATGCGATTATTTCTGTCATAAATTTATTTTATGCCTAATTTTTTCTTTTGCTTTTTAACCTCAAGAACGAGCTTATTATGAAATACTCCGTTGGAAGCGATAAAATAGCCCGCATCAGAAAGTTTCCAGGGTGTTCCGTCAATGGTAGTTACCATACCTCCGGCTTCCTGTATCAAAAGAATTCCTGCAGCGCAATCATGTATTTTTAAGCCAAATTTCAGATCTGCGGAAGTGTTTCCCCATGCCACATAGGCCAAATCCAAAGCGGTACAGCCAAAATCTCTGACGGCAGACACAGTATTTTCCGGCAAATCATGCATCAAATTCCGTCTCAATTTTAAATCAGCAGGCTTCCTTCCTGAAGAAACGGTAACAATGCAGTTTTTGGCATCGTCCTTGGAAACATAAATTCTTTTATTGTTCCAATATGCGCCTTTGCCTTTTTCAGTATAAAAAAGAGTATCAGAAACAGGATTATATATCACACCGCCCAATATCTCATTATCTTTGGCAAAACCGATGGACAAAGCAAAAAAGGGAATTCTGTTGGCAAAATTACGGGTACCATCTATCGGGTCTATGTGCCATGTATAACTTCCGGAATTTTTGGTGAGACCAGTTTCTTCTCCAAGAATAGAGTGGTCGGGGAAATTTTCCAAAATTATTTTCTTAATTAAATCTTCCGATTCTCTATCGGCAATAGTTACTATATTTATATCTTCTTTGACGTCTTTTATCTCTTTTAAGATTTCCGTCTCAAAATATTTCTCCAGAATTTTCCCCGCCTCTTTCGCCGCCTTTATCGCGATCTCTAACTCTTTGGACTTGCTCTGGTTATCTTGCATGCGGTTAAATCGGAAAATTATTTTGCTTTATTAATCTTAATATTGTCTATCTTTGCTAATCTGCGAACATGCCTTTCTGAACCAGAATATGGCGTCTTGAGCCAAAGTTCAACCGCGCTCATCATCTGGTCTTCAGTTAAAAATCTCGCGCCCAACGACAAAATATTTGAATTGTTATGCTCACGGGAACGAATGATAATATTGGATTCGTCTTCTACTACTGATTTCGTTTCGCCATAATAAACCACCGCGCGGACATTTGGAAATTTATTCGCCGCGATAGCTTCCCCCTGTCCCGTTGCGCCCATTATGATACCTCGTGCGATATTCGGAGTTTTGCTGACCTCCTCGGCGACAGGCACCACAAAATCTGGATAATCATCGTGTTCATCGTAAGTGAACGCGCCTTTGTCCACAACCTCATGCCCAGCGGCTTTCAAAGAGGACACCAGTTTGTCCTTGAGCACATACCCCGCATGATCTGTTCCAATAAAAATTTTCATAGCATTTTACGCTCTTATTATATAGTATTTCCTGTCTTAATCACATGGTCAACAAGAGTATAAGTATACCCCATTTCGTTATCATACCAGCCCATAACTTTTACTAAGTTACCACCAACAACGCGAGTGAGCTTCAAGTCGGCAATGGAGCCATAGGGACTGCCCAAAATATCAGAGGAGACGAGTTCTTCTTCTGTCACGCTAAAAATCCCCTCCCATCTTTTATCCTGCGCCGCTTTTTTGAGAATTTCGTTGACTTCTTCTTTGGTTGTAGGTTTCTTGGAAATAAAAGTTACATCCACAATAGACCCAGCCACCACTGGCACCCGGATAGCAATCCCGTCAAAAAGTCCTTCAAGTTTTGTGAAGGCTTTGGTCACAGCGATTGCCGCGCCGGTAGAACTCGGCACGATATTTTGCGCCGCCGCTCTGCCCTCCCGAAAATCTTTTTTGCTTGGTCCGTCAACAATCGCTTGGTTCGCGGTATAGCCATGAACAGTATTTAAAATTGCTTTTTCCATTCCTAGAGCTTCGTCTAAAATTGCAATAAGAGGCGATGCGGCGTTTGTGGTACAAGAAGCATTTGATGTAATATCGCATATGCCAAACTTGTATTCATTTACCCCCATTAAAATAGTCTCGCCTTTGACTGTCCCGTCTGCGCCTTTAGAAGGCGCGGAAATAACAACTTTCTTTGCGCCGGCATCCAAATGCGCTTTGGCTTTATCGTAAGAAGTAAAAAGCCCGGTGGATTCCACGACTACATCCACGCCTAAATCTTTCCAAGGAAGTTTACTTGGCTCTTTTTCTGCAAGAACTTTAACTTTTTTGCCGTCAATAATTATTTCTTGTCCTGCCGTCTTAATGTCATGCTTCCATTCTCGGTAAACAGTATCGTACTTGAGCAAGTACGCCATGTTTTCCACACTACCTAAATCATTGACCGCTACTATTTCAATTTCTGGTCGCTCCCAAGCCACTTTCAAAAAAGCTCTGCCGATTCGCCCAAAACCATTAATGCCGACTTTGATTCTTGCCCCGTTTGAATTTTCACTCATATCTATATTATAAACTAAATGAATAAAATAAACTAAATTATTAAATTCCCTCTTGAATCACTATTCAAAAAATTCTTGCGGGGGTTTTCATACCACTTTATTTCTATTTTTAATTTTTCCGTAGAGCCAGCCAAGAATTACGCCGATAGTGAAGTAATCTATCCACAATATATAGCTGGTAAGAAACCCCCCGCAAGAATTTTTTGAATAGTGATACAAGAGGGAAT
>MFTJ01000002.1 GCA_001786805.1 Candidatus Nomurabacteria bacterium RIFCSPHIGHO2_01_FULL_39_10
TAACTGACGGACTTAAAGAAAGCATAAAGCTCAACCAATTAAATGCGCCGTTTTTGGGAATTGAAAAAGTAAAAGTTTTTGAAATAGGAACTGCATTTAAGAAAGGCGGGGAAGAAATGCATGTTGCTTTTGGAGATAAAAAAAATGTTACTGAAGTTTCTTTAAATGATTTTTGTAAGGATATGCCCAAAGATTTTTCGCTAGAACCTAGAAGCTCGAACCTAGAAGCTAAATTTAAGATGTGGTCCCTGTTTCCTTTCATCGCGCGGGATATTGCTGTCTTTGTGTCTGAAAATGTGAAAAGCGCCGAAGTATCCAAAATAATAAAAGAAAATATGGGGGATATGGTAATAAAAGGTCCAGAGCTTTTTGATGAATTCAAAAAAGATGGCAAAATTTCCTACGCTTTTAGATTGGTTTTCCAGTCTTATGAAAGGACTCTGACGGATACGGAAGTAAATGAAATCATGAATAAAATTACAGATAAAATAAAAGCTAAAGGCTGGCAGGTGAGGTAAGTAGTTGATTAAAATAATTCTTATCTGAGATTTACGCATATGCTAGAATTTCAGATAGAAATGGTTTTCCACAATTTTTCTTTACATTTACAAGATATCTGCTACTATCTACTCGTGAACAAATATACAAAGCAAATTAAAAGTTCCCGAGCATTCTCTATGCTTCTCAGCCTCAAATAATTGAAGGCTGATATTTCGCTGTAAAAAAACACTTAAAACAAACACTTACAACACGAAACCAGCCTTCCAAGGGCTGGTTTTCTTTTATTTACACAAAAACAACATGACACATCAAATATCAAAATTTAATAACCTGCTCGGTCTCCTCCTTACCCAAAATAATTTGAGGTTGCTGAATGCGTTTGTAAACTCCTAGAAACATATCCACCAGCCTCGAATTGTTCGAGGTGTGGATTCTGCAAATTGAAAATTTAATAAGGAGGGTAATGAAACATATTCTCGCCCGAGTATATGACTTGCTCTACTTTTCTTGTTCAGAATATTATCTAAAACAGAGTTCTTGGAGGATGAAGTATGAATTTATTGCTTCAACCTCTGAAACTTTACATGTGGATTTTCTTGAAACAGGTGAGGGTGAAAATATCGCCCAAATCTCTTTTGAGAATTTCGACGAAAGTCCTATTTTGGGGATTCATTTCGTTTGTGGTACTGGACCTTTCTTAGTACCTGACGAACTGAATTTCTCTGTAGAACTTGGCAAGGTTTTAGGTGCATTCGAACAAGGGAAGAAAGAAGTAAAGAAACCAGAACTATGGAATGAGCAAGGCTGGTTTAAACCTCAAAAGCGAAAGGAGTAGCATGGATTGCGATATAGTGATATGGATGTCTCCTGCTGCACGACACCGGTATCTGCAGCAGAAAGCCGCTTTGGAGAAAGCAAAAAAGAAGGAAACAGACGCGAAAACTGAGTCTCAAAAAGGGGAGACTGAGCTTAAACCAGATGATAAATGGGAAGCGTTTAAAATTGGACCCTAAACTCAATCAAAAAAGGAAAAGTGAAAACAAAAAAGAAAAAAAGTTTCGCCCAACTCAAAAAGGCATTCAATGCAATCAAAAACGAAATCGTTGCCGACATGACTCCCGAAGAACAGGAAATTTATTGGGAGTACAAATCTCAAGAGTTTTCTGATTTTTTTCTGAAAGGAGGCAAGCAATGGACTTAAAAAACTTTGGGCAGTTGCTGGCTGACAACTATCCGATGCGCATGGCATATCTTCGAGCAAAGCAGGCTGCAAAAAGGGAAGGAAAAAATAAGCAGGACCAAAGAGAAGCTGGGATGCGGGCAGCTTTTCTTGCTGAAAGATTCACTCGACTTGTATCACCATCTAGGCAACAGCTTGAGAACCAAAAATGCGGAAGTTTTTCTCACGGGGAAGCCGAACTTAGGTTGTGGGCGGATTTTCGATAGATTCCAATCGGTTCGGCAACGCTGAAAAAAAGCGTTGCCGAATCCGATTACTTATTGAAATTTCTGCATTCAAATTTCGTACTGAACGTGTGTTTGGTGCGGAAAAGAGTGCAGAAAAAACAATCAAACCCAAAAATGAAATTATTTAATCAGAAAACGCTCGAATCTCTCCAAAAAGCCGGAAAAACTCTTAAGTTTGTCGCGAATCCACATCAAGGAATCTTGGTGACCATAACGAAAAGTGACGATGGTGAAGATTTTTACGGGCAAGGCCCCGGTGGGGGTGACCATTTTTTGGAGGAAATGGAAAGGGCTTTTGAAGAAGCTCTGGATGCAAGTAATCAAAAAAAGAGGTCAAAGAATGAAAGAAAAAAAACGAAATAAATTCTTGCTACGTGCCCTGAAGCGCATAGCGGAGTTCAAAAAATTCCATTCAGTGTCTGCCAATTTCTTGGCCGATGCTCGTGATGGACTCTAAACGTGTCCGGCGTAATCCGAGCAAGCCCCGAGGGTGGTATACCCTTAGCCGCAGCGTCCGAAAGGAGTAAAACGCTGCGGTTTTTTAATTGGGGCATGCCCCGTACCGAGCTTGCTCTGGTTCGGGGTTTTCCACATAAACATTTTGCAGATATTTAATCTGTGCTATTATATTTAGGTGAATCGAAAAACACAGGCAAATAAGAATATATCAGTCGCCGTCATTAAGACCTCCTTTAGAAGGCTGATATTTGCGCTGTAAAAAAATCTCTTAAACAAAACTACAACCCAAACACCAGCCCTCTAGAGGCGGTGTTTTTCGTTTAGGGTGGAGGGTGTGGATGTTCGTTGGTGTAAAAAACTAAAAAAAAGAAAGGCAGGTAAAATATGTACGGCAAATATGCAAAAGAGACGGAAAAGGCTATTCTCGATCTTCGTGATCAGGAAACAGCTCTTGTTGTTTCTGAGATTCAGACAGAAGAACTCGAAACAGCGGAAGGTAACATTCCTTTGGTTGTCGGGGAAGAAGAACCAAAGTAAAGTCGAAGTGCGGATCAGAGAGGGCTGTTTGCGAACATCGTGTCGCAAACAGCCCCTTTTTTATTCAAATTTTACACTAGCAAATACAATATAAATTTGATATAATAGAGGTACATTATGGCAAAAGAAGATACAGAAAAGAAGGGCAATGGTCATCATTATGACGCTTCAGATATATCGGTTTTAGAGGGTTTGGAGCCCGTCAGACGCCGTCCGGGCATGTATATCGGCACGACGGGGCCGGAAGGTTTGCATCACCTAGTTTGGGAGATTTTTGACAACTCGCGCGATGAAGCGATGGGCGGCTTTTGTGATGACATTGAAGTGGTGCTTTTGCCGAACAATCGCGTTCGGGTGGCGGATAACGGGCGGGGCGTGCCAATAGACACTCACAAGAAAACAAAAGTTTCTGCATTAGAGACGGTGATGACCACTCTACACGCAGGAGGAAAATTCGGCGGAGAAGGTTATAAAGTTTCCGGCGGTCTGCACGGAGTGGGCGCATCTGTGGTAAACGCGCTCTCAATTTACTGCAAAGTGGAAGTGCATAGAGACGGCGGAGCTTATGCGCAGGAATATTCACAGGGCAAGAGAAAGGCGGCGGTGAAAAAAACAGGCAGTTCAAAACTTCACGGCACTATTGTCACCTTTGAGCCTGATCAAGAAATTTTCAAGGACATTAAATTTGACTTGAATACTGTGGTTAACCATATTCGCCAGCAGGCTTATCTGGTGAAAGGGCTGAAAATTTTGATTATTGACGCGCGGGAATGGGATGACAAAAAAGGACTCAACAATTCCGATGTTTTTTATTTCCGAGACCTCGGATTAGAACTTCCTTCCACCTCTTTTTATTTTGAAGGCGGGCTTATTTCTCTTATAAAACATTACAATAAATTTCAAAAACCAATTCAGGATAACATTTTTTATGTTCAGAAAGAATTGGACGGTGTCGGCGTGGAAGTAGCTTTGCAGTATGTGGACGACATTGTGGATAGAATTTTTCCTTTCGCAAACAATATTTACACACAAGAAGGCGGCACGCATGTGACTGGTTTCAAAACTGCGCTAACGAGAACTTTGAACACCTATTGTAAAAAACAAGAAATGATGAAGGAGTCCGAAGGCGGATTTACCGGCGAAGATGTGCTGGAAGGCTTGACTGCAACCATTTCTGTAAAACTTCGTGAGATTCAATTTGAAGGACAGACAAAGGCAAAACTTGGCAGTATGGAGGCGCAAGGAGCGGTGGCGACAGTCTTTGGCGAGGCGTTCAATAATTTCTTGGAAGAAAACCCAGATGAAGCAAAAGCCATAATTAACAAGTCTATTTTGGCTTTAAAAGCCCGTAAAGCCGCCAAAGCCGCTAAGGATTCCATTCTGCGAAAAGGCGCTCTGGAGGGTATGACGCTTCCAGGAAAACTGGCGGACTGTCAAAGTAAAGATGCATCTGAATCAGAATTATTCTTAGTGGAGGGAGATTCGGCCGGAGGCTGTTTTTCAGGTGATACAAAAGTTGCCTTGGTAGATGGACGAAATATTTCTTTTAAAGATTTGGTGTCAGAATATCAGATGGGTAAAATAAATTACTGCTATACCATTATGGATGACGGAAGTATTGGTATTCAAAAAATTCTTAATCCGCGAAGAACTAAAATTAATTCCGAAGTGGTAAAGGTGATATTAGACAACGAAGAAGAGATTGTCTGTACCCCAGATCATTTGTTCATGCTTCGCAATGGTACTTATAAGTCTACCAAAGATCTTGGATTAAATGACTCTTTAATGCCCCTTCGAAAACAGCTTTCCAGACTCGGCGAGAGGATTACCATCGAAGGCTATGAAATGGTCTATGACCAAAAAGATCGAAGATGGATATTTACTCACTTGCTTTCTGATGAACACAATTTAAGACAGGGTGTTTATTCTATTGCTAATGGAACTCATAGACATCACAAGGATTTTAATAAAAGAAATAACAATCCTGAAAATCTTGTTCGCCTAACAAAAAAAGAGCATCTAGCTTTGCACGCTTTTTTCTACGAGAGAAATCTTAAAAGACCAGATGTTTTAGAAAAATTAAAAAATATAAGGAATACACCCGCATATCGAGATAATATTCGCCAAAAAATGTTGACAATGAGGGACGAGCTTAGCGCTCGCGCTAAAGCTCAATGGGAAAATGAAGAATATAAAAAATATATGGTCAAAAAATTTTTGGATTTTTATGCTTCCAATGAAGAGTACAGAAAGAAAAACCAAGAGACTTTAAGAAACGCGCAGGAAATATATTGGTCTGATGGCGTCAATAGGCAAAAGCAGTCAAAGCGGGTAAAGAAATTTTTTGAAGATAATCCTGATTTTAGAAAAGCGTTTTCAGATAAATCGAAAGAACAATGGTCTGACCTTAGTTTATTAGAATGGCGCAGCAATCAAACCAAGGCGCAATGGACTCCTGAATTCCGAGCGAAAAGAAAAATATCCTACAATAAGACATATTACGAAAATACAATAAAAGTACTTCGAAGAGTTTATGATCAAAATAAAGAAGTTAATAAAGAGCTTTTTGAGGATATCAGGAAACAAGAAAATAATAAAAATGTTTTATCTTTTGAAACTTTCGTAAGCAGATTTTTTGATGGAAATGAAATTAGATTGCTTGAAGCGGTAGAAAATTACAACCACAAAATAAAATCAATCGCATTTCTTGCAGAAAAAATAGATGTCTATGACATCGAAGTTCCAGGAACTCATAACTTTGCCTTAGCTTCAGGGGTTTTTGTTCACAATAGCGCTAAGCAGGGGCGAGATCGTCGTACGCAGGCAATTTTGCCGCTTAGAGGTAAAATTTTAAATGTTGAACGCGCGCGCATTGATAAAATGCTTGCTTCAAAAGAAGTAAAGTCACTAGTCATAGCGATGGGTACTTCGATCGGAGACACTTTTGATATAGAAAAAATGCGTTATCATAAAATAATCATCGCGACCGATGCGGATGTGGACGGTTCGCATATCCGCACTCTTCTGCTTACACTTTTCTACAGGTATTTCAGACAAGTTATTGATGCCGGATATATTTATATCGCCCAGCCGCCGCTTTTTAAAATAAAAAAGGGCAAGGAAATTTTTTACGCTTATACGGATGAAGACAGGGTAAAAATTATGGGCAAGGACGCCGATGTAAACCAGATTCAGGCGGTGGATGGGGAATCAGATTCTGTAGAAGCTGTTAGCGAAACGGAAGAAATTAGCGAAGAGGTAAAAAAGCAATCAAATAAATTCCATGTCCAGCGTTTCAAAGGTCTCGGTGAAATGAATCCGGAACAATTATGGGAAACCACCATGGATCCCGCTAATCGCATATTGAAAAAAGTAAACATTGATGACGCCGAAGAAGCCAACAAAATTTTTGATATCCTCATGGGCTCCGAAGTCCCGCCGAGAAAATCTTTCATTCAGTCAAACGCTAAATTGGCGGAGATTGATATATAAAATTATTTGTACAAATTGTTTACTATACTCACGACCGTGAACGTGGTAAACTAATGGAATTATGAAAGGGAAAATTTTGTTTAAGGCTTTGGAATTTCTTTATGACGGAGCAATGACTCAAGTTGATTTTTTCGGCGCTGTTTTAGCTGCTGGTTACGGAGCTGGTTCAAGTCAGATCGAATATGAGTATCAAAAACGCAAGAGAATCTCTGAAGCTAAAAAATCTAGAGCAGAAATGTTGAAAGACAGGAAAAGAAGATTAGCTGTATTTATATCTAAGATGAAACACGATGGTCTTATTGAAGAGTCAGAAAATAATAGATTTACAATTTCTAGTAAAGGCATAAACAAATTCAGTAAACTCAGAAATAATTTGCCAGCTAGATATTATAGTAAGAAAACCGGTCAAGGCAGTCCTATTATAATAAGTTTTGATGTTCCGGAGAAGTTCCGCCGAAAGCGCGATTGGCTTCGAGAAGTAATTAGGAATCTTGGGTTTAAAATGGTTCACCAAAGTGTTTGGGTGGGGAAGGGAAAGGTTCCGGTAGATTTTATAAAAGATCTGGAGAATCTGAAAATTTTAGAATTTGTTGAAATTTTTGAGATTAGCAAAGCTGGCAGTTTAAATAAAATAGCATAACTGATTGATGTTTTGTTGTTTACTATTCTCACGGCCGTAAATATAGTAAACAATAGTTTTCATATAAAATTATGGTCACTTGTCGACTGGGACTTTGCCGCGGCGAAGGGGATGTGATAATCGCCGAAGGCACATTTCACGGCAAAATTGTCGCGCCCAAGCACAACAATCACAAAGGCAGAGATTTTGAATTATTCGTGCAATTAGACGGCATGGACAAAGTCATGCTGGAATACAATCCGCAAGAAATATTAGAATTTTCCCATCGCGGCAGAGCCATGAAAAACCTGCTTGATATTCTTAAGAAAGAAAAGCAAAGAATTTAGCATTTATCAGTGGTCGCGAGCAAATGCTAAATTACTTTTTTTGCTTTATTTCTTCCAAAAGTTTTGTAACTAATTCTTCTTTTGAAATTTGTCCGAGGTTGCCGGAGTCGCGGGATTCGAGGGTTACTTTTTTGGCTTCTATTTCTTTGTCGCCGATGACTATCCAGTAGGGGATTTTGTTGTTTTTTGCGTCACGGACTTTACCGCCGAGGTTTCCGTCTTTGTCGTCCAATTCTGCTCTGATGTTATTTTCTTTCAGCAATTCAAAAACCTTTTTCGCGTATTCGTTGTGATTTTCTCGCACAGGAATAACTTTTACCTGCACCGGAGCGAGCCAAAGGGGGAAAGCGCCGGCGTAATGTTCAATTAAGAATCCAATAAATCTTTCATGGGTGCCAAGCGGCGCGCGATGTATAATAAATGGTATTTTCTTAGATCCATCTTTGTCTGTGTATTCTAATTTAAACCTTTTTCCCATATATAAATCCAATTGATTTGTAGAAGCAGAAAACATTCTTCCAATTGAAGAATAAATCTGGAAGTCCATTTTTGGTCCATAAAATGCTGCACCTTCGTGAACGATTTTAAATGGTACCCCCGAGAGTTCCATGGCTTTAGTGGTCATTTCTTCAGCAAGTTTCCAATCTTCTTCTTCACCGTGGTATTTATCAAGTTTCTTTGGGTCTCGTAACGCTAACTCCATTTCATATTTTTCTATACCTAGAATTTTATAATAATATTCGTGTAATTTTATTACGTCCACAAATTCATTTATCGCTTGTTCTGGTGTAGTGTATATATGAGCATCATTCATTTGCATTCCACGAACTCTCATTAATCCGAAAAGGCTACCAGAGTCTTCATATCTGTGGCACCATCCATATTCTGCCAATCGGATGGGTAATTCTTTATAGGTTCGAGGAATTGCAGAAAATACTTTATGATGAAAAGGACAGTTCATTGGTTTTATGTAGTAATTTTCTTCTTCAATACAAATAGGAGCGTACATACTTTCTTTATAAAGTGGCAAATGTCCGGATGTATAAAATAAATTTTCCTTAGTAATTACTGGCGTAGTTACTCTTTGGTAATTCCATTTTTTCTCCGTTTCCTTTGCCCAATTTTCCAACTCTTCTTTTATAATGTTTCCTTTGGGTAGCCAAATAGGCAGACCCTTTCCAATTTCTTCGTCAAATGTAAATAATTCTAATTTCTTACCTAATTCTCTATGGTCTCTTTTTTCCGTTTCTTCGCGCTGATGTATATAGTCATCAAGTTCTTTCTTTGTCTCAAATGCTAATCCATAAATACGCGTAAGCATTTTATTTTTCTCGTCTCCGCGCCAGTATGCTCCGGCCACACGGTCTAGTTTGAAAGCGTCTGAGGGAAGTTCTTTGTTTGGTTTTTCCAAGTGTCCGCCGCGGCACAAATCAGTGAATCCTCCGCAAGTATAGGCGGTTATTTTTTCTCCGCGTTTCGCGATTTCATTTATCAACTCCGTTTTGTATTCATTTTTGAAAAATTTCAGAGCTTCATTTTTGCTTATTTCTTTATATTCCCATTCTTTCCATTTTGGCAAAATCTTTCGCATTTTATCTTCTATTTTTTTCAAATCCGTATCGGCCACTTTTTCTCCACCGAAGTCTATATCATAGTAGAAACCATTATCTATAGCCGGACCGAGAGTCAGCTTGATTTTGTCGAATTTATATATTTCTCCGACCGAGGCTGCCAACAGGTGAGCCAAAGTGTGTCTCATATTATTCAATTTTTCTGCATTTTCCATAATTCGTATCATAGCACAGTATTCTTTGTTTCAAAATTGCTTTTAACACATAATATGCTAGTATAAGCCTATTATGGTAGTACGAATGAGAAGCACAAAGTCGCATACGGGAAACAGGCGTTCACATCACGCGATTGCCAGCACCAGTTTTTCCAAGTGCGAAAACTGCAAAGCTTTGAAAAGAAGGCATACGGTATGCTCCGGTTGCGGTTTTTATCGAGGCAAAAAAGTATTGGATTTGGTCAAAAAAACGGAGAAAAAGCAAAAGAAAGAAAAGGCGAAGAAGACGGAAGCGAAGAAGTAGTTTATAAAGTAAAAAGTTATAAAGTTTGTAAAGTTGGGGAAGCTGTGTATTTTTTTTCAACTTTATGAACTTTACAACTTTGAACTAATGTATGGCAAATCGGCACCTTTCAAGATCAATAGTACTCCAGACGCTTTTTGAGTGGGATTTTTCACTTGCTCTCAAAAAGAGTGCTAGCATAAATGCTGAACTTAAAAAAGTTCTTGATAGAAATTTAAAAGAATTCGCTCCAGGACTGGAAGATGATAATTTTGTGCTGAAACTTCTGGGCGATGTTTTGAAGAAGCACGGAACTATAGATAAAATTATAGAAAAAGCCGCGCCAGACTGGCCAATTGACAAGATTTCCATTGTTGACAGGAACATTCTCCGCATCGGGCTGACGGAACTTCTTTTTGGCGACAGATCTCAGGTGCCTCCTAAAGTGGCGATCAACGAAGCCATTGAATTGGCAAAAACTTTCGGCGGAGAAAATTCCGGAAAATTTGTGAATGGCGTGCTCGGGGCAGTCTATAAAGAAATAGGCGAGCCGGACAAGGAACACCAAAAGACAGATAACAAAAAAAAGGTCTGCAGCGGCGAAAAAGAAACGAAAGAGCCGGTGGATATTTCAAAACTGCCGGTTGAAAATCTTGGAGGCGCTCTGGTCTATGCAAAAAAGCCTGCCCGCCTTGGAGGGGGCGATTCTGTTCTGTTTGCCTTCGTGCACGATGTTTTCGGCTATTGGACTCTTTCAAAAGGCAAAGTGGAAGGAGAAGAAAGTGAAAAAGAAGCGGCGGTCAAAGCGATTAAAAAAGAGATAGGACTTGATATAAAAATAAAAGAAAAGCTTGGCACCAATGAATATGTGGCAACGTATCCATCCAAAGGAAAAAGTTTGAAGAAAGTTGTGTATTTTTTAGCTTCTTGCGATTATAAAGAGCTTGTGTTGGAGAATTCCGGCGGGCTGGATGGGGCGAGATGGTTTGAGATGAGAGAGGTGCCAGAATTACGTATTTACAATGACATTGTTCCGTTGATTAGCAAGGCGATAGAAATAATTAGTAGTAAAAAGTTATAAAGTTCATAAAGTTGTAAAGTAAATATATGATAAATTTTTCAAATTTTGAGAAAAAAACAAAAATAATTTTTAAAGATAAGAGGTTGCTGGCGCAGGCTTTCGTTCACCGTTCATATATAAATGAAAATTCAGGAACCAAACTTTCGCACAACGAGCGTTTGGAATTTTTGGGCGATGCCGTGCTGGAGCTTGTGGTTACGGATTTTCTTTTTAAAAAATATTCCAACTACACGGAAGGGGAATTGACCGCACTCCGTTCGGCTTTGGTGAATGCCGTGATTATCTCCGAAGTTGCCACCTCTATCGGCATGAACGATTACCTGCTTTTATCAAAAGGCGAGGCGAAAGATAAAGGCAAGGCGAGGCAGTATATTTTAGCGAATACATTTGAAGCATATGTAGGCGCGCTTTATCTTGACCAAAGCATAGAATCGGCGGATAAATTTATTCACAAGAATTTGCTTCCAAAAACCGAAGAAATAGTTTCTAAAAAGTTATGGCGCGATGCGAAGTCCCTGGTGCAGGAGAAAGCGCAGGAGTTTGTGAATGTTACGCCCGCCTATAAAGTCTTGAAAGAGTCGGGTCCTGACCACGACAAAAATTTCACAGTCGGTATTTATTTTGGAAAGGATTTAATTGCCGAAGGCAAAGGTCAATCAAAACAAGAAGCCGAACAATCCGCCGCTCTAGTCGCTCTAAAAGCCAAAAATTGGCTGGATTGAAGAATTTAATTCAGGGTAGCTACTATTTGCATATTTACCTATATTATGTTAGTTTTGTTGCGCGCAAGACAGTTAGAAGAGAAATTCTCGAACACTCAAACTTGCGCGCAAAAAAGCGGCATTATCGCCGCTACAACACAAATAAGTCTTTAGACTCGTTTGTTGTTGCTCAGGGGTCGATGTTAATCGAGAATTTATTTCTCGATTACCGGCCTTTTTTTATGAAAATTTGGTATAATCAACCCCATGCGGCTGAAAACATTGGAATTAAACGGTTTTAAGTCTTTTGCCCAAAAGACTGTTTTGGAGTTTGAGAGCCCTATTGTTTGCGTTGTAGGTCCGAACGGCTCCGGCAAATCAAATGTGGTGGAAGCTTTTCGCTATGTTTTGGGCGAGCAGTCAATGAAGTCTATGCGCGGCAAGTCCGGCTTGGATTTGATTTTCAAGGGTTCAAAAAATCTGCCGAAAGGTTCTCGCGCTTCGGTATCAATCTATTTTAATAATTCGGACAAAGTTTTCAAACTGGAAAATGATGGCGGAGAAAACATAAATTTAAATTACGACACTATCAATATTTCCCGCGAAGTTTTTTCCGATGGGTTAAATAAATACAGTTTAAATAGCACAGATGTCAGGCTTCGTGATATTCACAATCTTTTGGCTTCGGTTAATATCGGCTCCTCTGGGCACCATATTATTTCTCAGGGCGAGGCGGACAGGATTTTGAACGCGAGTCCCAAAGATAGGAAGGAAATGGTGGAAGACGCTCTTGGGCTGAAAATTTTTCAATACAAAATAAAAGATAGCACCCGCAAACTTGAGCGTACGGAAGAAAATATGAAAGAAGTAACCATGCTGCGACGAGAAAATGCGCCACATCTTAATTTTCTCAAGAAGCAAGTGGAAAAATTTGAAAAAGCGAAAGAAATGCAGGCGGAACTCGCTATCCTCTACAGAGATTATTTAAAGAGAGAAAGTGTCTATTTAGATAAAGAAGGAAATAATTTATCGTCTGAAAAACAAAAAATTTTCGAAGAGCTTAAAAATGTTTCCGCTAAAATTTCCGCGGTGGAAGACGCAGACCCCCTCCGCTCCGACTTGGGTCGGAGCACCTCCCCCTTGATAAGGGGGAGAAAGGGTGGAAGTTCTTCTGTAGAAGAACTTCGGATTGTTGAGCAAAAATTGAATGAAATTCGCGGACAGAAAAGCGAAATAGAACGCAAACTGGGTCGTATTGAAGGAATGATAGAAGCGAAACAAAACAGAGTTAAAATTTCTGGTAGGTGTCCGACATGCGGCAAGGAATTGGGGGATACAAGCAAAGAACAAATCGAAAGGGAGCTGCATAATGAGCAAGAATTGCTGGAACTAAAAAATTCACAAACAAGCATTTTGGCGCAAGTTGCGGATTTTCAGAATAAAGAAAAAGAGCTTGCGAGTCATATAGAAGCTCTTAAACAAGCAATAAATAAAGAAATGGAAGCTCTGCGCGATTTGGAGCGAGAGAAATTTAGCCATAAGGTCAGGCATCAGGAATTGTCTTCGGCTTTGGAGATGGTACGTATCAAGGAAGCGAATTTGAAGAGCCATGAAGAAGCGTTTCATAATGAAATAAAAGAAGGCGTGGCGCTTATCGGGCAGGAAGTTTTGTCTTATAAAAATTTTCAGCTTACGGAAACAGGAAATAATCCGGAAGAACAAAAAAGAAAAATTGAGCGGTTAAAAATAAAATTAGAAGATGCGGGTATGGGGAGCGGATATGAAGTTTTGAAAGAATTCAAAGAAGTCTCGGAGCGCGATGGATTTTTGGCGAAAGAAATGGAGGATTTGACCAAAAGCATTGAAGCTTTGGAAAAACTAATAGCGGAACTGAAAGAAAAGATAGATAAAGAATTTAAAGAAGGAGTCAAAAAGATAAATAAAGAGTTTCAAGAATTTTTTACGCTCTTGTTCGGCGGGGGAACAGGCTCGCTTTCCATTGTTGTTGAAAATAAGAAGAAAAGAGTTATTCCGGAAGAATTAGAGGGGGAAGTGGAGGCAGAAGAAGATGAAGAAATTATTTTTGAACAGGGAATAGAAATCAATGTTTCCCTGCCGCATAAAAAAGTCAAAGAACTTCACGCGCTCTCCGGCGGCGAGCGCTCACTCACTTCTATCGCGCTTTTATTCGCGATGTCTCAAGTAAACCCGCCGCCATTTTTGGTATTAGACGAGACTGACGCCGCGCTCGACGAATCAAACTCGCGCAAATATGGAGATATGTTGGAGAAGCTTTCCAAGCATTCCCAGCTTGTCGTCGTTACCCACAACCGCGAGACAATGTCCCGCGCCAGCGTGCTTTATGGAGTGACCATCGGTTCAAACGGAGCCTCCAAGCTTCTCTCCGTCAAATTTGAAGAAGCCACCCAAATTGCGAAATAGAATTATACTAAAGAGTAATCTATAGTTTTTCTTTCTAAGTCAACTCCTTTGACTTTCATTTTTACTCGGTCACCAAGGCGGTAGGTTTTTTTCTTTTTTTGCCCAACGAGTTCAAGCTTTTTTTCATTAAAAATATAAAAATCATCTGCCATGTCGCGCACGCGCACGAGACCTTCGCATTTTGTTTCTACTTCTTCCACATAAATACCCCATTCGGAAACTCCGCTGATGATTCCATCAAAACTTTCTCCGAGGCGCTTGCTCATATATTCCACTTGCTTGTATTTGATAGAAGCCCGTTCGGCGTCGGAGGCGCGTTTTTCCTGTTCGGAAGAAATTCTGGCGAGTTTTTCATATTCCAGAAATTTGTCTTTGCCCACTTTTTTCTTCGCAAGATAACCGGCGAGCAATCGGTGCACCATTATGTCCGGGTACCGTCTAATTGGAGAAGTGAAATGAGTGTAATGCTCA
>MFTJ01000003.1:0-701 GCA_001786805.1 Candidatus Nomurabacteria bacterium RIFCSPHIGHO2_01_FULL_39_10
TGCCGCAAAGTAAATTATTGACGATTAAATAATCGTTTCTTGTATAGAAAAAAATCGTTTCTTCAAGATCCATATTTATCTTACCTTAGCATATAAAAACAATCCAGTGAAGGGTTGTTTTTATTACATTTCTATCGCACAAATCTCGAACGTTTTGAGGCACTCGGGTCTGCCGATAAAAAGTACCCATGGCGGGGTTGTTCGAGCCAAATGGAAAACTATTATTCAACGGTTATTAAGGGTTTTTGAGGAGAATTCTTTTAACTTTGATTTTAGCATAGTTTCGGGGAATTAAAAAGCGGCTAAGCCGCTAAATTAAGACCAGAAAATTTTATATATCAATGCAAATCCAAATATTGGCAAAACATGCAAAACTAACATAGTTAGCAATGAAAAACCCAAACCTCCTAGATAGGACGATTCATTCCACCCCATTTGACGTAATTTTGGTCCTAAATAGTAATCATATATCTTGGTGCCTATATACCAAAAAATCGCTATACAGATTGATAGTACCAGCAGAATGACTAGTGGATTCTGATTATTCAAAAAGGCATCATGGGCGTTCTTTTCCGAACCTATAAAAATAAATAACGCTGAAGTTAAAAAATAAGCACTTATGAGGACACTGAAAATCCAGCAGAAATATCTGCGACAGTAGTTACGCTTTTCCATGGCACCTTTCCTTGTAAAAACCGTAC
>MFTJ01000003.1:735-1768 GCA_001786805.1 Candidatus Nomurabacteria bacterium RIFCSPHIGHO2_01_FULL_39_10
GATAACACTGTTGTAAAAATAAGTCAAAAAAGTTCGAATCCCGCCAACTGTTGGGCAACATTTTGACTATCGCTCGAACTCTAGAAAACCCCAAATAACCAAGTCTATAAAACAACAAAACTCATCTTTCGAGAAGTCTTGTCCCGTTGGGCGACGGACTCGTCCCGACAGACGCAAAGCAGTTTGCGTCCTTCACCCTCGGCATTAACGGGAAAATAAAACCACCTTTTGAGGTGGCTTTATTTTCCCGATGCGGGCCACTCGGGTTAAGTGCCGATGGTATTGAGGTATTATAAGGCTTTTCTAGGGGTCTGAACAGGGGCGATTTTGAGGTACTCGGGTCAGGGGTCAGAGAAAACCAAAATGTTACAAATGTTACACTTTTCTAGAGTTTGGAGATTGTAACATTCCTCAGCAGTAATTTAGATAAATCAACAGTTTTTGGGAAGTTTTGACAGTGTAACAATTTTAAGGATGTGTAACATTTTGAGAAACCTTCCTATCGGCAGGTGAGACAGCTTGAGACACAAAACAGGGGTGTGTCGGAGACAGTTTAGTGTCTCATTTTAAAAACAGAACTATCAAAATACCTTGGCTTTTAAACAAAATGAGACACTATAAAGGACTTGCAGGTGTTTCATTTAGAAATATCTTTTTGAGCTAAGAAAGGTTTTATTTGTTCTTTCTCTACTATTTTTATGTCATTCGCTGCTTTTAATAATCCAAAAGATAAGCCGAAAGCATCTTTTTTATCAGTTTTTTCGGGTATTCTCTTGACGCCAACATAAACAACTTCCTTGCCTAAATCTTTTACCTCTTCTACAGCCGGAACTAAGTCGGTATCAGAACTAACAAGATAGGCGACATTGTATTTGTCTTGCCTAGCGAATCTGATCATCTCAACAGCAATTTGAACATCAACGCCCTTCTCATGATAACTGCCGGCACTTTTTATAAGTTTCCCAAATCGTACAGTAATATTCTCATTTTGCAGATATCTTGTAAGGCGTTGCTGATTATCATAGAGCTGCTG
>MFTJ01000003.1:1794-3607 GCA_001786805.1 Candidatus Nomurabacteria bacterium RIFCSPHIGHO2_01_FULL_39_10
GATTAGGACGCTTTACCTGGCCTATATAATAATGAATTTCTAGTAAATTGTTCTCATCACCGACTAAAGATTGGCAGAATCCTTTAAAATTAAACTTGCTAATGCTAAACTCCTGGCCAGTTTCTTTGGTGAAGTATTGGGCAATACTTTTTATACGGTGATAAAAGTTGCTACCATCTATAAAAACAAACACTTTTTTCATCAAATATATCCTAAAACTAAAACCGCCGTCAGGCAATAGCCAGAGGGCGGTGGGGTTAACAATATTGAATTATTCTTACAGCCAATCTGCCCTTAAATCCTATCTCCATTCAGTATGGTTTAAGTATACTCCCGCCAAGTCATATGTCAAGAACACTTATCAACCCACATTATCCTAATTTAAATCTTCAAAATGGCGCTAAGGTTTTATAATACTTCTGCCTCTTTTTAAACAATTTCTCCAAATACTCAACATTTCTGTCCCTATAATCATAAATAGTCCTAATATTAGCCTCGCCATGCTGAATTCTGCCAATATATTGGATTAATTTACCTTCGTAAGAAAAAGGGTAAACCAGAAAAAGACAGTCAATATTTTTTAGACTGGTGCCCTCGCCTAGTAATTGTCCCGTAGCAATTAATATCTGAAAATGGCCGTCGCTAATCTGCTTTTCTTTCTCTCTCCTTTTCCTTGGCAAGAGAGTTCCGGTCAAAGTTATGACTTCAAATTCCTTTTTGAGATATATGCTAAGAGCTTCGGCATGATCCCTTCGTTCTGTAAGTACCAGGCACTTTTTACCCAATTTTGCCTCTTTTAGTATATCTTCTACGATCACTTGGTTTCTATTCGAATCAAAAGTTAAGATTTTAGACAAAACCGGAAATTGAGCTACGCCGATACTGAATGGTAAAGATAAATTAGTTTCCCGTATTACAAGCTTTAGCTTAGGTGGTGTCGCAGTTTTCTGGTTATAATCTCTGGGAACTTTGTACAAAACATCACCAAGGTAAACAAAAATTAAATTTTCGTCGTTGTTTTTCCTTGTAGGTGTGGCGGTTAAACCGTATAAATATTTCGGAGAAAATTGGGTTATAACATCACGAAAAGTTCTGGCCGGCATATGGTGACATTCATCAACCAACACAAGCCCGAATTTAGAAGCGACATCCTTTAGATTCGCCTTAGCCAAAGTTTGTATCATCGCAACCGTAACTGGGCTTTTTATGGTTTTCTTAGCCGAGACATATTGGCCGATTTCTCTTTTCGGTACTTTTAAAAAATCTTCTATTCTATCTAGCCACTGGTTATATATTTGTTTCCTGTGGGTAATAATAAGGGCTGGCTGAAGTTTACTGGCAATCAGGGCTAATCCTATGATGGTTTTGCCTGATCCGGGTGGGGCGACTAGGATTCCCTGATCCTGATTGACGAAGTACTCCATCGATCGGTAAACGGACAACTTAAGGTCAATGAACCGGAAGCTCAAGTTGTCAGGGAAATTTTCCACATGAAAAAGAAAAAAAGAATGCATCTCACCTGTATCGCCGGATACCTTAACAGCAACGGCGTCAAAACCAGATTACATGGTCGTTGGCATGCTTCAACCATAAAAGGAATTTTAGAAAACCCAATTTATAAAGGAAAACTGAGGTTTGGGGGTCAATTATTCAATGGAACACATGAGAGGTTGGTTTAAGACCCACTATTTAACCGCTTAATGCGGTGTAAGAGAGCACTTTAAGTTAATAATGTGTAATTCATCAAATGGCACCTCTACAAATGAAGAGACACTGTCTAATAGCATGAAAAATGAAACAATAGCGGAAAATG
>MFTJ01000003.1:3664-6193 GCA_001786805.1 Candidatus Nomurabacteria bacterium RIFCSPHIGHO2_01_FULL_39_10
TACCAGCTCAGAAAAGAATTATTACTGAATATGCACTGAAGCACGGACTAACTATTATTAAAGAATTTCGGGAGGTTGAGTCGGCGGCCAAACAAGGCAGGACAGCATTTAATAAAATGCTTATTGAACTTGAACATGGTCATGCCAAAGGTGTCATATTCCACAAAATTGACCGTGGTGCTAGAGATTTAGGTGACTGGGCAAAACTACTTAAACTCTTTAAAATGAATGGCGTTGACGTCCGTTTTGTTGCTGGTGATATCGACCTAAACTCTCGCTCAGGAAAATTAACCGCCAACATGTTAGCTGTTCTGGCGGCAGATTATATTGAAAACCTCAGCGAGGAAGTTAAAAAGGGTCAACATGAGCGATTAGAGTTAGGGTCGTTCCCGTTTAGCCCGCCAATCGGGTATTTACCATCTGGTCCGGATAAAATAAAACGAGTAGACCCAATTCAAGGCAAGCTGATTAAAAAATGTTTTGAGTTATATGGGACTGGGGATTGGACAATTAGAAACCTTGCTACACACATGGTCAATTCAGGACTAAAAACCACAAGAGGCCACAAGTTAGATAAAAATGGTCTTTCCCGGCTGTTAAGAAACCCATTCTATATCGGAATAATGAAAGTTAAAGGCAGGTCATACCCCGGAAACCATGATAAACTGGTTAGCCCCAAACTATTCGAAAGAGTTCAACAAATACTCCAAAGAAAACAACATAAACAGTTCTACCGCCATTACTACCTTTTCAAAGGCATTTTGAAATGCGGATATTGTGGAAGAATCTTGCGCTGTGTATTCGCCAAGAAAAAATATCATTACTATTACTGCCTGCAGAATAATTGCCAAATGCGGTGTGTTAACGAAAAGAAAGTTGAAGAGTATGTTTTGAATCGTTTTTTAGAAATTGAATTTACGGATAAAGAAACCGAGGCATTTCGAGAGACATTAAAACAATCAAAACAAATGACCAACGAACATGCCGAAAACAATATCAAAGGCAAAAAACTGGCATTAGAACAAGCAAGGTTACGACTAGACAAGTTAATCGACCTTTACCTCGACGGCAAAATTGAAGAAAAAGAAATTGAACCGAAAAAAGAAAAAACATTATTTCAAATAAAAAATCTTGAACATGAAATAGCCAGTTTTGAGAAGTCTAAAGGCAAAAATTATGAAAGACTCGAAGAACTCGGAAAACTCCTAAAAAGCCCAATAGAATCATACAAATTAGCGTCTCCTGATAAAAAACGCAGACTTGTAAAATCTATGTTGGAAAACTTTCGTCTGACCCCAGAAAAGCTTGATGTAGATTGGAAAATTCCGTTCGACACCGTGGCAAATCGGGAGAAAGACTCATGGGGCGGGAGTGACGGGACTCGAACCCGCAACCTCTTCCGTGCATGTAATCCACTATTTTCATAGCGGCATGGACTATATCATTCCCATAGAATAAATCTTTAGGGACTCCGGTATCTAGTCTCTACGGCGTTCTCGTCTTACTGAGGACAAGTTCCCACGATGTTCGCATATCTTTTTAAGATTTAGCCTTCACCGTTATCCCGGAATTTTTCAAACCGCCTTTCAGCGGAGAGCTGCAGTAAATCTACAGGGAAGCGCTCTAACCAATTGAGCTACACCCCCAAAACATTAAGATACCGCTCAAATATAACTTTTTTCCGCTCTAAATACAAGCTTTTTTCTTTCTGGTACATAAAATTATACAATCTTAAACTATCATGAGTAGAAAAGCATAAATGGTAACCGTCAGTATGATATAAAGTTCCGCCTTCAATAACTCTATATTTTTTTAACATTTTCCAAAGTCCTTCCAAAAACTTTTTACTCCCGGAAGTGAAACCAGTTATAATAATGGTACTTTTATTCTTTCTGTCCTTTTTCTGATAGGTAGAGACGGATACATGACCGTCACCGTCAAAATATCCTCTTAAAAAGTGGGGTAAGTACTTTTTGGGCACAATGGGCATTTTAATAGTTAAACTCTTGTTGGGCGTCATACCTAAATGTATTAGATCATTGAAAATTTCTTTACTGCCAATTTGTAATACATAAGATTGTTTGTGATTACTAAATCTTGCGTCCATTTTTCTGGCAGATATTTTAAGATTAGATTTAAGATTCAACTTAACTTTTTCTAATAGGTCTTTATCCGTACTATAAAAACTAACAAAGTGAGCACCCCGCTTATTTTTAATCATATTCCCATCCGCCGCAAAAAATCCTAAAACATATGCCATTTCTGGCGACCATTTTTTGAAAAAATCCTCATTTTTTGTTTTATAAATGGGCATAAAACTTACACTAATTTTATCAAATTTTTGACCAAATAAAAAGACCCTCAAGTGGGGTCTATGTCTTAAACATCTCTGTGCCATGACTCTGTCTGGGCGGCACGAGAAATTTTTGTGAGATACTTCTGTGGATTTTCCATAAATATTTCTCGGACTTCTCTCAAGGATTTAGCCCCCATATAACTTATGGAAGACGCCAAGTGGTTCATCATGTC
>MFTJ01000004.1:0-5644 GCA_001786805.1 Candidatus Nomurabacteria bacterium RIFCSPHIGHO2_01_FULL_39_10
GAAATTACCGCCCATAACAAAATATTAGGCAAATGCGCAATCGCCGCATTCATCCCATCTTTGACTGTCGGATCGCCGCCTTGCAATCGTATCCTCGCACACGCAACCAATCCCACATTAAAAAAAATCACAATAAAATAGCTCAATATATAATACACAAATAACAAACTATATAATATAACCCCAGGCGCAAACAACTCTGCCACAAATAACGGAATAATAAACGAAATCAACAACCCAATTGTAATTACTCCGGATAGAATCGGAAACCACATCAACTCCTTATCTTTTAATAGAATCGCATAACTCTGCTTCACAAGCGTCCAACTTCGTGTCCATGTCTCAAACATACTCATTCAAACTCGATTCATATTTTTAAAACTTATGGAGAAAAGTCACGCATGTGAAAATTCTTTCTAAACTGCGGATCAGGAATTTTCTCATCCTCTAATTCTTTCATAAATTCCCAAATATACTTCCCTGATTTTTCGCCTTGCAACCCAATAATTCTACTAGCACACCTATATTTGTTCTCAAAGAATTTTAAACTAGGAGTAATGTGGTCTGGAAATCTATATTTTACTTCTAATGCGTATAACTTCTTATTCTTAATTACGAAATCAACTTCCTGCTTATTAATCGTTCTCCAAAAATGAACCTCTTGCCCCGATTTGAGCAGTTCCAGAAAAACAAACGTTTCAAATGAATTGCCAAAAATAACTTGTGGAAAATCTTTTAACCACAATAAATGCATCAATCCCGTATCTAACATAAATATCTTCGGATTTTTCGTCAACTCACTGCGCAGATTTTGATGAAACGGCGTTATACGTTTCAACAGAAATGTATTCTCTAATAAATCTAAATATGTTTTAACCGTCTCTTGGTTGATTTGTAATGTATTTGCCAACTCCCTCACATTTAACAACTGTCCTGATTGAGATGCCAGTACATCTAATAATTTGTTAAATGATGAAATATCACGTATATTTCCTATATCTCTAATATCTTTTCTAATATACGTATTGATTATTTGTGATAAGTATACTTTTTTTTTTTCAACTGAAGGTTCTAACACAATTTGTGGAAAACCTCCAAATCGAATATATTCTTCAGCCAAGAGGATTAATTCCTCATTAATTGTGGCACTATTTTGCGCCAGCAGAACATATTTTTTTTCTTTAAATCTCAAAAACTCCTCAAAACTCAAAGGGTACAGCACAAATGAAATCATTCTCCCTGCCAAGCTTTGTGTAAACTTCTTCTTCATCTCAAAAGTTGAAGAGCCAGAAAGCAGTAATTTGACCTGCGGATAATGATCGTGAAAAATTTTGATCAATTTTGTCGGATCATCTACATATTGTATTTCATCAATAACAAGATTTATTTTTCGTGTCTCATCCGCCCCTTTTTGCCGCAGATATTGATAGACCTGTTCCGCTCCTCTATTACACAACTCTAATAACTCTCTAAGTTCTAAATCAAGATAAAATACATTTTCTCGTATATGGTGGCCTATCAAGTAGCGTAACAACGAAGTTTTTCCTACTTGCCTCGCTCCCATAATCACAATTGCTTCCCGCGAATGCAGATATTTGACTACTTGCTCCGCTAGTGTTCGTTTATATATTTCTTCTACCATGGTATATAAATTATTTAATATTTAATATGGTATACTATATTATTTATAAATCTTTCGTTTAAATGTATGTGCATAGCTCGCTCGTGTGCTTCACTCACTGTAACTCGTTATGAAGCATCATGTCCAGTCTGACGAAGAACTGGGCTCACTCGCTGGCGATAATCGCGCTATGCACATACATATTTTGACTCCAATTACCAAACATCCTTCTACTTTCTACTACCCCAATCCTCGGTACCTTTCCAAATGAGATAGAATCAGAACAAAAAAAGAAATAAATTAAAGAAAATAACCCCCTACGTCTCCGGCCTCTCTTTCCCATCCCTCACTCTCGTTCGTATATGATAATGATTCGTATGCCCCGGCTCATGGTCTAACACATCTTTAATTGGTTGCCAAAACGCATCACCATACTTCCCAATCGCATACGCCCCCAACGCTCGAATCACTTTTCTATCCACAAAAACCCGCTCAACTGAATACGGCCCTCGCACTAACTCACTTAAAAATTGCACATTTGCATCAAGCGCCTGTGGCGCCATAAATTCTCTATCCACTCGTCCGCCTCGAACCATTCTCCGACTCGTCGAATATAACCCCTGCAGATCATTATACCCATACATCCCTACATCCGCATCTCGACCATGTCTATGACTCTTATGCGGCCATAACCTCCCCCCACCTTCACGACTTAAATCCCGCACTTCTAACGGCGTACCATACACCTGTTCCATCACACACGCCGCATAATTAAGCACATCAACTAACTCCTGTCGTCCATACGTATATTTCTCCTTTGCCAATCGAATATGTGAACTCCCAACTAATCGACGTGAAGACCCTCCAATAAGTCCTCGTCGCCCTGTAGCGGGAACACTATATTCATTCATAACCGCCTTACATCTATCCTGTGGCCTATAGTCTACAACACTTTCACATTTATTTTCCATCACACACCGCTCTAATGTATTTGTTGTATCCACCTTGCGACTCTCAACTCTCTCGCTTCCCACACCTTCCTCATCCCTTGCTTGCACCGCTTGTTTTACAAAAGAATTTTCCATTGGATTTGCCGCAAGCCTAGGTGCATATAATTGTCCTAATATACCGAGAGCAAAGCCTATATGTCTTGCGTGTGAAATATTGCGATTATAAGTCATAGTATATTTGTATATCTCTCTTTTTATACCTTAAGTTAGATTGAAAATTAAATATAACGCCTAAAATATTTGTGAAGTAGGTTAAAATAATCTACTAATAACTTAAATTACAAAGAAATGCCCACTTCAAATAATTAAAAAAGTATATGCTGTATATAGTGAGTTTCTTTAGAATTCGAACAATTAAATTCAACAATAGGCGAACTATTATCTGAAATTCTGTTCGAATTCTAAAGAATTTCAGTATATTTTTCTGTAAATTATCTAAAATATGATTTTTCCACCAGTGTATAGTTCCACTGGTGGCGTAGCCACATCAATCTTAACATTGATTGGAAAAATCATGGTCGAAAAATCGCCCCGAGCGAAGCAAGCATGCCACTGGTGTTGAGCCCGCAGGCGATCACCAGTGGTGGGCGATTTTTTTGACAATATTTATAAAGAATTCCTCTTCACTTTTCTAGTTATCTCACATTCTTCAACTTATACTGAATCAAAACCGGATACAGCAATGTCAATATCCCAAACAACCCAAACACCGGCCAATACAACTCATGATAAAAAAATATAACTGCAATCCCAAGCGTTCCCACTCGTCCCAGATTCAAGAATAATTCTCGGATTCGCCAAAATCCCATCTCCATTTTTCTTCCATCCATTGATATTGCCAAACGCAGCGGTGAAGAAATCGTATTCAACAGCGTATACACACCAACCGCAACATACCACATCTGCACATCTTGTACAAATGCCAAGCTAACCGTTACCGTACAAAGAAGCAGAAACAAAATAAACATCGGCTTTTTTCTCTGCTGTGAACTATCCGAATATTTTGCAAGTAAAAACGAAATCAAAAAACTAACCAATGCCATGTAACTCAAAAACAACCCTATTTCCACCTCCGTTTTAAAAAAAAGCAGCGCATATACTGGAATGATCAGCATCGCAAAAAAATGCAGCGCCCCTTCAACTAAAGAAATCGTTTTAAGACTCTTGAATCGCATAATCTCTTCACGCAGATTTGTATGTATTGTACTTTCAATTTTTGTAGGAAAGTACCTATAGGTCAAAAAGAGAGGAACAAGATACAAAACACAACTAAGATAAAATAAAGAAGCGTAACCAAAAGCATGGATAACATACGCACCTATCGGCGGCAGCAGGATGGAAATGAGACTTGGTGCCACCCAGTACAAAAACGAATCCATTGCATTTGTTTTCATGCTCGAAGTCGAAAAGAACAAATAATTGATTGGCAGCCAGAAAAACACCATATTCAACCCCAAAATAACACTATAAAACCAATAACTTATCTGCGGTTGAAAAAAAGCAAGAGAAAACAGAAGTACCACGTGCCCCAAAATCCCAAATAACAAAAATCGTTTAAGTAAAATTGTATTGAAACACAACACCGCAACCACTCCAATCATAACAAGGATTGCATCCATCAACACTAAAGACCATAACGAAAATCCTTGCTCTTTAAAGAATATAAACACAAACGACAACGAAAAAGTCGAAACAACCTGCATAAGCATCAGCAGTCCAAAACTCTTTTTCAAGCGAGCAAGATGAGTTAATACCATTAACGATGGTTTTCACATCTCTCTATATATCATTTTCGGAAAAATACATTCTCTACAAAATACAAAATATTTACACCCCTAACACTTTACGCGCATTCTCATATATCTTTTGTTTCAATCCGTTCTACTCTCTTATTTTTCTCTATCCAATACATCTTATCTCCAATTACTAAAACGTATTTTTCATAATCCTTTCAAAACAGAAAAATATATAAGCAAAAAACACTTTTCTACAAACAAAGTAATTTAAATATATATACTCCCCAAACCTCTCCCTAACAATGCTCCACAAAAAAGACCTCCACCTTCTCTACGAACTCGACTGCAACTATCGTAAAACATTTACACAGATCGGCAAAAAAATACGCATGAGCGAGCAATTAGTCAGCTATAAAATACATTCCTATGAAGAAAAAAAAATAATTCTTGACTACGTTCCTAACATCGACTATTCTCGTTTTGGCTATTTCACTTTTCTTGTCTTCTTTAAAGTCCATTACAGTAACGAACAAAGCTTTGATCGTCTGATTCACAAACTAAAGCAGCACGAAAACATCACCTCCATCATCGAATGCGACGGCAACTACGACCTTATTGCTACCTTTGCCGCCAAAAACCCCTCCTCATTCAACAAAAAACTTAAACAACTTGTCTCCGAAAACCCCAAAGAACTGCGTCATCATACCATTCTCACAACCGTCGTTGAACACCACTTCCCTCGCAGTTATTTAGTCAATAGCGAAGAACGCTTCGATATCATTTTAGGTGGAGACAGAGAGGAACTGCCCATTGATGAAACTGATAAAAAAATCATCCACTGTCTCATAAACGGCAAAAAGAAAATCATCGACATCTCCCAATCCCTCAAAATCACTCCCAAAACCGCCCTCAACCATCTACATCAATTAGAACAGCAGCAAATTCTCAAAGCCTATCGCGTCCTCTTCAACCCAAGCTCCATGGGCGTTAACGCCAATATAATTCTGGTACGCTACCGCAATATTACCGTTGATAAAGAAGAAGAATTCCGCCGCTTTTGTAAATACCACCCCAACGTCATTGAATTCACAAAAACATTTGGCGAATGGGACGTTGTTGTTCACACCGAAACTGTGCACCGGGAACAATTCCGCAAACTCTCATTACAAATCCGTGAAAAATTCGACGACATCATCGAAAACATCGACAACTTTCGCGTCTTTGCCAACCACAAAAAACAATATTTACCGCAGGAATATTTTGACGAGGAGAAATGA
>MFTJ01000004.1:5653-6343 GCA_001786805.1 Candidatus Nomurabacteria bacterium RIFCSPHIGHO2_01_FULL_39_10
TCTTTCTTCACGCCAAAATTCTTTCCTTTCTTCTCACATACTCCTGCGCCATCACTTCAAACATCTTTCCCATCGTCTGCGTATAAATTCGATTCACAGGACAAATCGCCGGCATAACCAATATATCCGCTAACTTCTGTTCATGTATATTCTCATTTGTAGTATTATACACAATCTTCACATTCGTCGCTGCTGCGCAGCCATTCTCTTGAAATATCCTTCGTCTTTCCTGTTGCAACGTTGTTTCAATTGAATTAAAATAAGTACCAATCGCTTTTCCTCTGCGATCTAATGTATGATAGTCCATATCTGCTCCATTTGCATCCGATACCATTGGTCCCCCCGCAGTATACCCAATAAACCCACCTTTACGCACACAAAACTCATACCCACAAAGCAAATCAACCCCCTGCTCTAACACACAAGTCAACTCCTCTAATCCTCTATATTCAAAAGGCATAACCCTCTGCAACGCCGGTCGAATCATCTCCACTCTCCCCTGCAGCCGCACACCCTCATATAACTGCTGCACAACATCAGAAGATAATTCAAATCTCTCAATAACTCGATCATCATAAAGAGGTATAGTTCGTATTGTCATCATGGAAAACTATGAAAACAGCACTCTATTTTTAAATTCTTTCTCTAAAACCTCTACTCCATACAAACAATCTTTATAAACCCTCTCCT
>MFTJ01000004.1:6401-8593 GCA_001786805.1 Candidatus Nomurabacteria bacterium RIFCSPHIGHO2_01_FULL_39_10
TATTGACTCAAGACCAAGAATACACTCTTGCTACAAAAGTACAAGCCGGCAACACCGACGCCAAAACAGAATTCATCAACGCTAATTTACGTTTAGTCGTCCATATTGCTAAAAATTATCAAAGAATCCGTCGTCTTCCTGATCTTATTCAAGAAGGCAACTTCGGCCTCTTCAAAGCTGTAGAAAAATTTGAACCTCAACGCGGCTATAAATTCTCAACCTACGCCAAATGGTGGATCAAACGGCCAATTCTCAACTTTCTCAAATCAGATCGCCTCTTACCCACCAATGAAGAAGAACAACAGCTGCTATATGAGGTGGACAAAATCAGTCAACAATACGTCCAAGAACATGGAACAGAACCTTCATTAGACTACATCGCCACCATCTTAAGCAAAGACGCCAAAACCCCTTATAACCCAACAGACCTGCAAACCCTCCTCGCCCAGCCCTTCTTTCGCACCCCCCAATCCCTTGACCAAACCCTCGATGACAACGAAAAAACCAATCTGTATGACCTAATCCCCTGTCACAAAATCCTCTCCTCTCAAACACAAATAGAACAATCTGCTTTAATCAATCTCGTAAGCCAAGCAATCTCTGATTTAACCACCAAAGATCCTACCACAAGATACATCCTCAACGCCAACTTAATTGATCATCAAGACTTCGACACACTTGCAAGCGAACTCCAACTCCCTAAAGCAAAAATAACTGACAAATATAACCACGGGCTGCGTCTGCTGCGTAATGCATTAACCCAACATCCTGAAGCTAAAGATTTATTTCCGCAGACCAATCTCACCGCTCTCCCATTTTGATACGCTAGTGTATAACAGAAAAGTATAAAAGAAAATGAAAAAAAGATTTTATTTTTGTAACCTATTTAACTTTCTCAATAATGCTTTAGCATTATCATACCTTGCAGAATCTACAAAATTAGTCATATCATTCCCAAAGTCATCCTTTGTTTCTGTAACCATTTGATCAACAGTTTGACGAAATTCATCAACAGGAGAAGCACAATATGGTCCTAAACGTCCAACCGCTCTATAAACAACTTTTTCTCCATCAGGAGTCATTCCTAATAACATCTCTGGTGTCTATACATCTGAGCCCAATCCTTTGGTCTAACTAAACTAACAAGTGTATTTACGGCATCAACACCACGTTCAACAGTATCTTTATTCCAGTCGGGAACAAGCGTTGTAACCAAATTATCGTATTGTCTTGTTTTAACAGCCTATTCATCTTCCATTTTAAATACCTCCATTTCACTGATTATAATGCTAAAGTAACACCAGAACTAGTGCCCCTCTCGTTTAAGCATAATTGTCTCTTAATAGTAGTTACAAATAGAAAGATTTATATACTAGTACTATTAATTTATTCTTATGAGTGTAGAATCAGACTTACTAGATGGAATGAGAGCTGGAAAAGCGTTTGATATAGACAGGTCTTTGCTTATTGCATCAGGTTTAACATCAGAATCAGATATTCAATCATATAAAAGAAAATTGGACGAAATTCATCAAAGATTTCAAGCAAAGATAAATGATAAAGCTGGTTTAAATCGAGTTTTAGATGATGCTCAAAGGGAAAGGAAAGATTATAGATTTTTGATAGATGATCCACACATATTAGCAGGATTCTTATTACATCGTTTTTTATATGAAGATAAACCAGAGAGATACAATTCTGAATTTTTATTTCATAGAGTAATTGATAATCAATTATCAGAAGAAACCCAGTTAGTTGGAAATTGTCTCGGTTTATCCTGCCTTTATCATGCATTAGGTAATCGAATGGGTTTAACTACAAATCCAATTATAGTAACAAGAGAAGGATATAATCATGTTCTTCTTCATCAAACTACATCTCAAGGAAATTCTGCACCAGTCGAATCTACTATGGGCGATGGTTTTAACTATTGCGAGGAAAGAGGCAGAGAAGGCGATTCTGTAGATTTGGTTAATGAACTATATGTATCAAGATGGAAACGTGCTGAAGAACCTGATGAACAATTGAGATTAGCAGATATATCATTAAGATTAAGACCAGATGATGTAAATATTTTGGTTTGGAGAACTGGAAAAAGAATCGAAAGAGGAAATATGCAAGGTGCATATGAAGATGCTAGTAGAGCAATCATGGTTGATCCCTGTGACATCGCTTTATTAAGATATGCACAA
>MFTJ01000005.1 GCA_001786805.1 Candidatus Nomurabacteria bacterium RIFCSPHIGHO2_01_FULL_39_10
CCGATATCCACGGTTTTAGAAAAAAGCTCAAAGTCATAGTCGCCAATGACATCTTTTTTAAAATAAACCTGAATCTGGCTGCTGGCATCCTGCAAGTCTAAAAAGGCTGAAGCGCCATGTTCTCGCTTGGCCATAACCCGACCGACTAAAACGATTCTCTCTTTTTCTTCAGAAAGTTTTTCAAAATTTTCCAGAGCCCGCTTAACTTCATGAGTACGCCAAGACTTGGCCGGATAAGGATCAACACCGGCTTTCTTGAGCAGTTCTAATTTTTCCAGTTTTACCTGTTTTATTTCTTCTAAAGACACGGCGTCGAAGGTTCCGATTGATATCAGTAAAATTGCGGTAAAGAAGTCCCTTTCTTAACGCTTTCGAGAAATTTGCTTCTTTGGAGCAACTTTACGGTCAGCAGCTATTCGGCAGAGCTGAAAGCTCGCAGCCGATTAATAGCCGCTGAGATAGCAATTGGAATCGATGTTAATAAAAGAATAATAACAAAAACAAAAAGCCTTAGCAATTGCCAAGGCCAAAAGACGTATTTTATGGATTGATAGTTATAATTTTAAAACTGTTTGACTTTTTAAACAATTTCTTCTTCCTTTCAAAGACCTAAAACCCAAACAACTTTTTTCAGAGCAACATTGACTGATACACAAAGTCAAGGTTAAGCTAAAACAAAAACAAAACCCCGTAGTGAATTTTAACTACGGGGGTAAATAATAGAATGCAGTTAAACCGTCAGACCCTCACGGAGTATTCTGCCTAAATTTAAGCCAACTCCCAACATTTTTTTAATTTTACACAGATTACGCCTGAACATCATTGTATCTGTCTCTGAAGCAATCTCCAGACCAATAAAAGGAACGGTAACTTGCAGTATCCACAAAAAAATAAACATTCTCTTACTCCGCTCTAATGTCAAAAGAGACAGCGCTTCAATTTCTTGCTCAGATAATTCCAGAATCTGCTCTTTGCTTAATCCAAAATAAGTCCACACCAACCTTTCAAAAGCGTATGTCAAACATCTTTTTACTTCCATGATTTCAATTACTTGGGCCGCGGTTAATTTTTTTTGCTTTATTTCCGTAATTTTAACAAATAACTGTTCTTTTACAGTCGGTTTGACCAGGGCTAGTGTTTCCATCTCTTAAACCTTTCTTTTGTTAAGTAGCTTTATAACCTTATCGAACAAGGTAGCAACTTGTGTCCAGGTTCAGATACATAGTGACCACCTAGGTCTGTAAATGTATAGTATCTTTCGTCTGCATATTCTGGTCGCCACACTTTTTAAAATACTCATATGGCGTCAGATAATTCAGCGATTGATGCGGTCTTATCGTATTGTATTCTTCCTGCCATTTCTTTAACTTTGGCAGGAAGTTTTTTAATGATATAAATGTATTCCCTCTGCTATAGAAATCGTCATCATCCGTTCGGTGACTTCTCTCAACATAGCTATTCTGTTTTGGTGAGTGCGGCTCGATAAAATAGTGCGGTATATTTTTGGCTTCAAGATATTTTTTAAACTCATCCTGAAACTCTTTGCCGTTGTCCGTCTGAATCGACTTGATGATAAAAGGAAACTCTTGCTGGCATAGTTCTAGAAATATCTTGCCTTGTCTTGAAGATAACCGAGTGCTGGCCCAAAGAACTCTTTGCTTTGTCAGCACGTCTATAGCAGTCCATTGATAGAGTCTTTGACCGCCGATGCCCATAACTACTTTGGTATCGATCTGAATGAAGTCTCCAGGTGCTTTTACCGTGAGATCTCTGGGATATCGTTTCTTAGGACTTAATGCTGCCTTACTTCTTTTTCTACTTTTTCTTCTATCAATGAGGCCTCTCCTTTTCAATACTCTGCCTATTGTGCTATCGCTGGTTTTAAAATCTGTTTTTCTTTTGAGTCGGACGTTGATTTTGTATTTGCTCCAGCTTGGATATTGTTTACGCACCACAATGATGGCTGATTCGAGTTCTCTGCTTACGGTTGGCTCTCGGACTCTTTTTGGTCTACGTGATTTATCATTGAGACCAATGGCTCCTAGCAGCCTGTAGCGCCTGATCCAGCCTCGAAGTATCCGTCTCTGAATCGCAAAGTGTCTGCAGGTTAGGGAGCCATTTTGGTCATGGGCACGATGCCAATCAAGTATCTTTAATCGTTCCCTGGCTTTCTTAGTTAGGCCGTTGGTTCGTAACGCTAACTGAGCTATGGCCACTGCTCCGGGGAGGATTGAACCGTAGATAGTCATATGCTTCCCAGAATATCCGCCTTTCATAGTTTTAGAAGGGCTAGGTGGACACTATCATATGAACCAGTACAACTTGTTGACAAGAAGTCAAGTAGGTGCTAGTGTTACTTTCAGCGAACCAGCTCGGTTCGAGTTCTTCAAAAAGGAGAAAAAATGAGTAAAACACAAACTTTCATGGATTTGGTAAAGGGCGCCGCTACTGTTGGTACAGCAAAAGCGCGCGAAGCTTTGGGAGATGTTGAAGAAGCTCTTAAACTGGATTTAGGCAATGTTCTACTGTCCACTTACCAGCGCTACCTGCAGGAAGGCTGGCCGGAAGACAAAGCCAAGAAAATGACTCTGGAACTGGCAAAGAGTCAGCTTGAGAGAAAAGTTGAGGAGTTAAAATCTGAATTAGGGGGCCTCTAATGGGCAATGGGACTATGGCTCTGGCAAGGCACAAACCAAGCCGCTCGCTCCAAACTCAATCTGTTTTTGGAACGAGCGAGACTTTCAGGAGAGGCCTGGAAACTTTCAAAAATAGCAAAGAGAGATTGCAAGAAACGGAACAGCTCATAAGAGATGTGGTTGACCCGTCCAAGCAGGCCCAAGTTAAGTACAAACTGGCCCGTCTTGTTCAAGCAATTATTCCACGGAAACTGCAATTCATGATACCGGAAGGACTGTCAAAGCTTTTGGCGGAGAATCTTGACCCGCTTCAAAAGATTGATACCATTTTCCGCTTTGATATAAATACAAGCCAGGATTCTGCGGCGGATATGATTGCGGAAATTAAAAAAGCCAAGCAGGAATTGGAACAGTTCAAAGAGAGAGTTTTAAAGGCCGAACAAGAAAATTGGGATGTCAAAACACTTCAGCAGTACGTGGCTTCAAGGAACAACCTGCCCATCCGCAAAGAGGTTCTGGAAGTTCTTGAAGAAAGGCTGGGACTTTTGTCCCCGGAGGATATTGAGAGCCAAAGACAAATGATTCTTTCTTCTCTTAAGGCGGATATCAAAAATTCTGAAGGGGCGGAAGAATTAAGAAAAGAAATCGTCCTCGCGCTGGTGGAAACGGTTTCCCATGCAAACTTGGGATATCACTCATTTGCCAATGTTTTAAAACCGACAATCGCAATGCGCGATGCGGCAAACAACATAACCGATCTAAGAGGCATAATGAATATTGCCGGCGGAGCAATCTTAATGACCATAGATACCACGGTCGGAGTTTTTGAGGAAGTGATAGACAGCCTTGAGAGGGCTGAAAATAACCGGATAGCTTCCGTTGATACGCTAAACCAGTTGCGAGAAGGAAGGCAAAGAATTGTCGGCAAGCTTGCAGGCTTGCGCAACACAACGAGAAGTATGAACGAGCAAATTCTTGACGCTGAATTTGAGGATGTAACTCCTCAATCCTAATCCAATCCTAATCCAAGGGGACCCCTTGGATTTTTAATACTCGAATTTGACATTTTGTCAAAGTATTGATACAATTTCGGCTAAGATTTGACCTTTGAAAACATAGGCGAAAGCAAGGCAAAAAAGGAGGAAAAAGAATGGTTTTAGACGACATAGTCCAACCGACAGAATTTGAGAAGTTATGCAAAAGAGTTGAAAAAAGAAATGCGATAAGAGAAAGAAATTTTGAAATACTTAGAGAAATAAGCGAAGCATATTATTTTTTAAGAAGAAACCTAAAAATGGACTGTTCTCCTGTCAGTTGGAGTGAGGTTGAATGTGTAATTGCACAATTTAAAAAACGAGAATACCGCTTACCCTCTTATGGTTTTTATAACGAAAAAGACAGCTTGTGGAACCCAAAAAACCAAGAAATAAATCCTGACCCCCTCAAACAGCTTATTGAAAGAGAAACGGAAAATTTTCCGCCAAACACTCAAGAACTTCTTGACGAAAAGTTAGGTAAAGCGAAAAAGGAGGAAACAAGTGAAAATTAAAATTAACTGGATGAATCACGGCGCCCCGCTTTGGGTAGTAGAAAGAAAAGGGACAAATTTTAATGGCCCGGAGGCAGACGCACTAGCAGACGAATTATTGCTTAACCCCAAAGATCGGGAGAAGATTCTTAACGCCATCAAAGACGCCGGTAAATCCAAAGCGCAAACCATTGCGCCCAACACGGCAATCCAGCGAATCAACGGCCTGGCAAAAGAAATTGCCTGGCGGAATGTTGGCGACTCTTTGGCGCTGAAAGCTTACGCAGTCGCTTTGTCCGCCCAAGCAGAAGCTATCTCAAGATTAAACCGAGAACCGGAATTGGTCTCGGCAGTATATTTTGACGAAACCACCGGCTTGCCGGTGTACAGCAACACGGAAGCCGACTTGATGACTTTCTGCCACATGTTTGAACCGGAACCGATGCTTAAAGCAATTCTTGATTCTTTTTCAGGGTGGTCTGTCTTGGGAATACAAAAATTTGAAGGCTGCCGATGCGGCGGCGACCTGGTAAATCTTGAGCTGAAGATAAGACTCCATCACAGTCACGAAGTTAAAGACGGTAGGTTCGTCATTGAACAGCTGCTCGGCGTGGAGTCGGACAACCAAGCGCATCTTGATAAACATTTCAGCGGTTTCAGCAGAAAGAGCAAGGCTCAAGAAAATATTATGGTTGTAGCCATATCAAAAGCTTCCATAAAACTTGAAGGCGAATATCAGCTTTGGGTTGAAGAAGAGAAATGCGCAAACGAAATTAAAATTGACCAGTGGAAAGCGATCCTGAACGAGACGGTTGCCAGACTGGTTGAGGCCAAGGAAACAAAGGAGCAGGTTCAATGAACACAGTGGAACTGGACTTGGTAAAACCGACAGAATATGAAGAATTAATGACGCAAGTCAAACTTCAACATGATAAATTTTTGCCCGTATTTCAGACAACAGAGGAAGCCGTGATAGACATTCTTCATGCTTACGGATACATCCAATGGACACAACTCTGTCCCAACCGGCCCATGCCGCTACAAGAGTTTCTAATCTTAAACAAAGGAGGTTATACTTTCTTTGGAAATAATACTAATGATAATTTTTCGAGATTTATAAAAAGGCTTGTTGTTTTTAGCTGGGACTGGGGAGAACAAACTATAGATGTAGAAAAATTTGTTAGCCGTTTTCAAGAAAGATTACATTCTTTAATTCCTGCTATTCGTGGTGGGGGTTGTGGTCCTTATTTACACTGTCTTATCCCGCCCAACTTCGAAGAACTTCTTCAACAAGTCCTTGAATACAGAAAGGAGAAAAAATGAGTCAAGAAAATCTTGATTTAGTAGGAAGCACTTCGTTTGAAGCTTTGGCAGATAAAATCAAAGCCGAAAATAAAATTCGCGATTATCACATCGGCGTTCTTAAAAAGATAATGACTGCCTACTCATACGTTATATGCGTGCTGGAGTCAAACTGCCGAACTCTGACGAAAGAAGAAGTAAATGCTGTTT
>MFTJ01000006.1 GCA_001786805.1 Candidatus Nomurabacteria bacterium RIFCSPHIGHO2_01_FULL_39_10
CCGCTCTTAAAAACACTTCTGTATCATATTTTACTACACAAACTAATTTAGCTTCTGCAAATGGGGATATTCCCTCAACTAGGAGATATATTCAACTCACCGCACAAAAATTAGTGCTTGAAAAAAAAATAATCCCACCTAAAATAGAACCATTCGCCCCATTACAAAACGGAAATGATCTGTTTTATCAATTTCAACGCGAAGCAGCTAAACTTCAACATCAAGCATATAAAAATGCCATAAACCAAAAGATAGAACAAGCAATTGAAAGAGCTTTAAAAAGTAATAACGATATATATTGTTTAGATTCTTTTGCTTTAAATCAAAAATTAGAAGAAATAAAAGAATTAAGTCTAGACTATTTAAACACATTTAATACAAATCCTGTAAATATATTTGTAGACAATATGATGTTGGATAAATTTAATAATGTATTGAATCCACTTTTTGAAGTATTACATGAATGCGCTCAAGATAAAGATCACCCTCTACGTGCAATGTACGCAGTTAAAAGCAGAGATCGAACAAAAAGCGAAGGACTAGTTCAAAAAGAAACCCCCACAACTATTGTTTTGAGCTCATTTTATAGTACTCTAGCCGCACAAAATAAAATACCTTTCCTTATCCCTTCAACATTTGAAACAATCGCTCGCAGATATGGAATACTATCATGACCCTCTACCTAATCGGCCTCGGCCTTGAAAACCAATACGACATCTCACTCAAAGGATTAAACATTCTCCGCTCCTGCGATATAATCTATTTGGAAAACTACACCTCTCTATTGCAATGCACAAAACAAGACCTTGAAACTCTCTACCAAAAACCAATCATCATCGCTGACCGCACCGCATCAGAAAATTTCGACCATAAAATATTAACCCAAGCCAAAACCCAAAACATCGCTTTTCTTATCGTCGGCGACCCTATTGCCGCAACCACCCACATCGAACTCTTCAAACAAGCCAAACAACAACAAATCCCAGTTCAAATCATCCACAACGCCTCCATCTTAACCGCCATCGGCATCACCGGACTCCAATTATATAAATTCGGCAGAACTATCTCCATTCCCTTCCTAGAAGATGTACCCCAATTAGAAACACCCTACCACATCATTCGTGAAAACTTATTATTAGAATCCCATACCCTCTGTTTATTAGATCTAAAACCAAATCTCAACAAATTCATGACCCCAAATCAAGCCATAACTATCCTCGAACACATCGAAAAAAAATTACAAGAAAACATCATCACAAGCGAACTTCAAGTAATCGCCTGCGCAAGATTAGGCACCGCAACACAACTCATCAAATACGGCACAATTAAAGATATCAAAACCATCGACTTCGGCCCCCCTCCATACTGCCTCATCATCCCCGCTAAAAAACTACACTTTATCGAACAAGAAATGCTTGAGATGTGGAGATAAAAATGATCGTTCCGCGAGACATAAATAGAATTACCGATGGATTAGGATACCCTATCGATAAAAAAATAAAACCATTAGTCCAAACACTCTGGGATTTAGGATACGAAACTCGTCAATCATGTGAAGGACATTTAGGTCGTAGAGAAGGCTACCCTTGGGTTGCTATCCCTAATCATCCAACAATCTCTAATTTAGAACAAGCCATAGAAGAGTATAATAACACAACCTCCTATACTTGGTCTTTAATTAAGCATGAATTCAAAAAAGAAAAATTTATTGAATATACTTTACAGCCAACAATTGAAGAGGTCATCGATTGGGAGACTAAACTACAAATCTATCCTCTAACAAAAAGAGATACCGATACTCCAAAACCATTAAACAAAGTACAACTCAAAGCTATACATAAAACGATTCCGATTCTGTCTCAATATCTAATAGATTATTTTAAACAGCATGATATCCCTACAACGCCTCTTTTAGAATTTACAACAAGTATCAGCAAACAAGAGATAGAAAAAAGACAGGAAAAGATTAGATTAGAAAGAACCATTTCCAAACCACAGGAACAAAAAATAAAACCACTTGTTCAAATATTATTAGAGTATGGGTATAAACCAATCACATTTACAGAAGGAAAATTTAATAGAGGAAAAAGCTATCCATCTGTTCAATTACATGACCAAGAAAACATCTCATTTTTAAATGACACTTTATTAGAATATAATAACTCACACAACCAAAAATGGACTTTAGCAGGAATAACTTATAAGATAGATGAACAAAAGATAACTGCTCATGAACTACGTCCTGTTACTGAAATGGTAAACTATTTCGACACATACATTCCAACCTCTCCAGAACAAGCAGAACGTATCACAAAAGAAAAACCAGTTCTCTTAATCCCCAAACCATTAAACCAAGAAGAATTAGAACAAGCCCAAAACGATTTAGCATCTCTTGCTGAATATATAAAAAATAATTTACCTAACAATACAAAATGAAACCAATCCTCCTCCTCCAATACCGCACCGACGAATCCGAAACACACGAACAACACTGCATCGCCAAAAAACTCGGCGTAAACCTAGACCAGCTCGACATCCGCAACGTCATCCGAGAACAACCACTCCCCTCACCACAACAACTCCAAAACTATCTTGGTGTCATCAGCGGCGCCTCCGGCCAATTCAACGTCACTGACTGGCCATTCGCAATACAAACCGCAGTTGAAAAAACCTATCCGCTAATGGATGAAATCATCAACCAAGACTTTCCTTTTCTCGCCATCTGTTTTGGCCACCAATTGCTTGCCAAAATGTACGGTGGCCGTGTTGAACGCAATCCCACCCGCGCCGAATCCGGCAGCACTCGCATTCTCCTCACCTCTCTCGGTCAAAGATCACCACTCTACCACTCACTCATTCCCTCCTTCTACTCCTGCAACGGCCATAAAGATAGCGTAATGGAACTTCCTTCTGGTGCCCAACTTCTCGCCATCTCCCCTACCTGTTACATCCAAAGCTACCAGATAAAAAATAACATCGCAACCACCCAATTCCACCCCGAATTAGATATGGACGACGTCAGATTTCGCTTAACGCTCACCCCTGAATACTGCTTTGAAAAAACAGTAGATGAAGTACTAGCCGAATATAAAGATATCACTAAAAGTGGAATTATATTACAGAATTTTATGAAAGTGATGGAAAAGAATGAGAAAGAAAGGTAACAAAGATGACTGAATGCATTTAGCACCTATTCTCCCTCCACATCCGTCAACTTCGCCCCCATTCCCGTCAACACTAACGCTGAGGCCAAAAACGCCGTTCGTAACCCCCCCACTTTGCGTAACGTTCGCCGAGTCTCTCGCGCCTCCACTCGTTCCAACTGCCTCCCCACACCCTCAAGCCGCTTCACTTCCCCCGTCACTGCGTCAACCCCTCTTACTTTCCTCTCCTGCAACACCTGCAATTCCAGCATCATCTCCTCAAGCTCCTTCTCTTTTTGTATCTGCAATAGCACCGCATCACGCACAATCTCAAACGCTAAATGCACTCGCTGTTCACTATAATCTAAAAACTCCTCTGAAGACTGCAATAATCTCTCCACCTGCTGCTTAAACGTTCCTACAATAGTTATTTTTCTCATCAAACGCAACACTCTGCGCAGTATCTCCCCAATCTGTTTTTTTTTGACACGCAACTCTTTCATTATATTCGTTTTTGCCACAATATGATCCGCCAGCGCCACATCCTCGCTAATTGTTAACTCCATTTCCTTCCGCACTCGCTTCTCCAACTGCGCTGCAAACGGCACCCTCATATTCCCAAACAATTTAAGATCATTTTCAATTAATCTCATCACTTCATCTATAAACTCTGTAAATCCAGTTCTCAAATCAGCAATCTCTTCTTCCAACACCTCCCTATCCTCTATTCCTAACGATTTCATCCGCACAACTGTCTGCAGCCGCAAAACCAACAATCGAAATAATTCTAACGCCTCATGCACATCATACACCATCTCTAGATACTCATCCTCAATCACACTCTTCAACAGCCCAATCACCTGTTTCACATCCTTCAAATACCGTTGCGCTTCTGTGATATACTCAGAATCATCTAACCTCTCCCGCAGCATTGCAACATCCTTCAATTTCTCATGCTTCTCTTTTAACGCCAACAACCGTTTGTAACTCTCTCTTCGTTTTCGTAACACCGTCTGCGTATCATACTCAAAACTACGTAACAACCCTGATAACTTCCCCATATCTTTAGAAACCTGACCAGAAAACGTAAACGCCGGCACACTATTTGCAAGAGCCAACTTTGTATCAAACCACCATGTCATACGAGTAAGAAAACAAATTGATTATATAAAGATTATCAAAACCAAAAACAAAGAATAAAGATAACACATTTAACAATTTCCATACCCACTAGCCACTGGTCAACTGCGGACAGCATTTATATACCAGTTCTACTCATAAACCTAAAATGCAAAAAGAACTCACTGCAAAAGATAAAATCACCGAATTTTTACTCTATCGCTCTCCCAATGGTGAAATGAAGATTGAAGTTTTTATTCATAACGAAAATGTCTGGCTTACCCAAAAAAGAATGGCTGAACTCTTTGATGTAGGAATTCCTGCTATTTCCAAACATTTAGATAACATCTACCAAGAAAGTGAATTAGACAAAAATTCAACTCTTTCCATTTTGGAAACAGTTCAAAAAGAAGGGAATAGGAATATCAAAAGAAAATAAAAAAAATAAATTCAACCTAAAACAACGTCAACCCATACATCACAAACAGCGGTACAAACACAATTGCAAATGTATTGATTACTTTGATGAGTGCATTTAACGCTGGCCCCGCCGTATCTTTGAACGGATCTCCAACCGTATCACCCACAACAGCTGCTTTATGGGCTTCTCCTTTCTTGCCACCGTATGCTCCAGATTCGATGTACTTCTTCGCATTATCCCATGCCGCACCCGTATTTGACATAAAGAGCGCCATAAGTAACCCTGAAAGAATTACACCCATCAATAATCCGCCAAGTGCTTTAATCCCAAGCAACAATCCCACAAGCATTGGTGCTGCAATCGCAATCACTGCGGGTAAAATCATGTTACGTAACGCCGCTTTAGTCACAATATCAACACACTTCCCATACTCTGGTCGTGCTTTTCCTTCCATTAACCCTTTGATTGTCTTAAATTGTCGTCGAACTTCCACAACAACTTTGTTTGCCGTCTCACCAACCGCTCGCATACACAACGAACTAAAAATGAAAGGCAGCAACGCTCCAATAAACAATCCAATTAATACTGCTGGATTAGTTAAAAGATAGCTATACTGCACTTTGCTATATAACTCCACTTCATTGGTAAACGCCACAAACAGCGCAAGCGACGCAAGTGCAGCCGAACCAATCGCATACCCTTTAGTAACCGCTTTCGTTGTATTCCCAACCGCATCTAACGCATCGGTAGTTTTACGCACTTTATCCTCAAGCCCTGCCATCTCTGCAATCCCGCCCGCATTATCTGTAATTGGACCATAACTATCAAGCGCAATAATCATCCCCGTTAACGATAACATCGACACCGCTGCAATCGCCACACCATAAATACCTGCAAAGTAATACGCTGCACCAATACCTGCACAAATCGTTAACACCGGCACAAGCGTTGATTCTAACCCCATCGCGAGTCCAATGATTAAATTCGTACCTGCTCCCGTTTGTGACGCCTCTGCAATCTTTCGCACCGGTCTATATTGAGTACTCGTATAATACTCC
>MFTJ01000007.1:0-5593 GCA_001786805.1 Candidatus Nomurabacteria bacterium RIFCSPHIGHO2_01_FULL_39_10
AATTTCGGCGAAGCGGGTTTTTACAGGACGGCATATTCCAGAGAACTTTTAGAAAAATTAAAAACGCCGGTGGAGAAAAAATTGATCTCCGCCCGCGATAGACTCGGCATCATCCGAGACCTCTTCGCCCTCTCCGAAGCCGGCACCATACCGACCACGGACGCCCTAGAATTTCTGTCTGCGTATAAAAACGAGGAAAACTACAGCGTCTGGCTTGAGATCGCGAACGGACTCGGAAGACTGGAACAGCTTCTCGCAAACAACAACATAGGAGTTTCCTATGTACATAGGAAACTCCTATGTGTAAATTTAGATAAGTTAATTCTGGAACTCTTCTCCCCTCTTGCCGCCAAGCTCAGCTGGACGCCCAAAAAAAACGAAATACACTCAAACACTCTCCTGCGTTCGCTGGCAATTTCCCGCGCAGGTCGTTCGGGTGATGAAAAAATAATTGCTGAAGCCAAAAACAAATTCAAAAAAGGCAACATTCATCCGGACATTCGCGGAGCCGTATACTCCATCGTTGCAAAATGGAGCGAGGAAAAAGAATACCGAGCCTTTACGGCGAGGTATAAAAAGGAAACCCTGCATGAGGAAAAAAACCGCATCGGCGGAATTTTGGGAGATTTCCAAGATACCAAACTTCTAAAACAAACCTGTGAATTCGCTTTCAGTAAAAACGTCCGCCCGCAGGACACCATCAGCATCCTCTCCTCCGTGGGCGCGAATCCGGCAGGGCGGGATATCTGGCTCTCCTTTATCCAAAAGAATTGGAAGACTCTCGTCTCTCGCTATGGCGAAGGCGGGCATACGCTCCAGCGATTGGTCAAAGCGATTTCCGGCAGCACGGAGGCGCATCACCTAAAATCTTTCAAAAAATTCTTCGCCACTCACGAAGCCCCCGGCGCCAAACGCGCGATCCTGCAAGTCCTAGAACGCCTAGAAGGCAACGTCGCATGGCTCAAAAGAGATGGGAAAAGTATCGAGGGGTTTTTGAGTAAATAATATCATTACATTCATTAAAGAAGTATTCCGGAAATTCCGGAATACTTAATTTGCATTATGTATTTTTTGCATATTGCTTTTGCGCCATTTGAGTTGTGGATTGCGCGAGAAGATTGCGCGAGAACCGTTCTCGCGCAATCTTCTCGCGCAATCAATTTTTTTTAACTATGGAATAATTGGAGTCCACGAATCCCAACCTATTCCTAGTTTATCAACTGATGGTCCTAATTTTTTGATTTCAATTAAATTTGCCTCTGTACTAATTTTTCTACCAAAGACATCGGCGTATTCAATAACTATTTTTCGATCAAACTCATTAACTTTTTTAAATATAAACTCCATATTACACTCAATAGTTGTGTAGCCTGTTTCTCCAATATTAATTGAATTCAATGTAACATCAGGCTGACCTGGAAAAATTACTTTTGGTTTTATTGCGAGCCCCTTTCCACAATTTGTTAATTGTATATTTAATATTTTATCGGTTGAAGTATGACGTAAGTGTCCCAGCATAAGAATTGGTAAGAATGATGCCTTTGTACTACGCTCCACTGACTCTATAGATTCTCTTCCTAGTTTCATCTGTTTATAAGTAATCACAACCAAAATAATAGTTGTGATTGTTTGAAGTCCTGAAGAAATGAGAGAAATCGTTTCTGAAGTAGTCATAGAATTTAGTCTTATATCTTATAGTTGAGTAGTGTAATCCTTGGCATCTTGTAAAACAGGAAATGATTTAATGGCTGAGAAGATAGGTTCTAACACGCCATTCTCAGGGTTGGGTTGACTATCTATTTTAATATACAAAGTATAAATATTATCAATATTATAGATTCTATAATCTATTTTACCTTTCTCTGTTTTACCACTTGCCACGAGTTGTGATCCCATATATTCTGTATTATATAGGTATTAATTTTTTATTGCAAATAATAGTGTATACTACCCCCATGTCAAAAACCCTAAACAACCGCACAACGGAATACGACATTGACGATCAGTTTTTGACGCGGCATTCGCCTCGGGCTCTTTCGGGAGAAGCTTTGTCGGAGGAGGAACTGAAGACCCTCTTTGACGCCGCACGATGGGCGCCTTCGGCTTCCAATATCCAGCCTTGGAGGTTTATTTATGCCATGCGGGAAACGCCGGAATTTGAGACAATGTTTTCTTTCTTGGTGGATTTCAACAAAAGCTGGTGCGTAAACGCCTCCACACTTGTCGTCACCATTTCTGCAAAAACAAGTCTGAGTTCCAAGGGAGAAAAGAGGCCAAACCCCACCCACTCTTTTGACACAGGCGCCGCATGGGAAAATTTAGCTTTGCAGGCAAACAAGATGAACCTTGTCGCGCACGGAATGGCTGGCTTTGATTACAAAATGGCAAAAGAAAAGCTCGGCGTGCCGGACGATTACAATGTGGAAATGATGTTTGCCGTCGGCCGGCACGGAAAAATAGAAAACCTGCCTGAAGCCCTGCGCAAAGGCGAAACCCCAAACAACCGCCACCCTCTCTCCGAAACTGTCTTTCTCGGCAAATTCCCTGCCTAAATATCTAATTTCAAGTTACTTTATCAAATTTTATTTGAACTAGCATAATAGAAACGGTCGTGTCTATTATACTAGTTGTACTTTTTTATTTTTAGATATTGTACAAACTTACGCTATAGCGTGATTGTAAACAATTTTTATTTTCATTCACCTATTTACGGGAATTATTGACAAAATAGTATTATTTGTTATCATGATTATATGGTTTCTTTAATTAAAACTAAATTTTCTGTTAATTATTACGCAACCGCCAAACGGGACGGTTCTTTTGCTGATTAATTGACTTTTCAAGCATGAAGGCCGCCCTGCAAGGCGGTTTTTTATTTTGCGTGAATTTTATATTTATATATGAACAATCAGAAATTAAAATTTAACAGTTATCTATATGCCACTCTCGTACACTTGAGGGTCGGTATTTCGTGTTACTTATCAAAAAATATCTAATTATTTTTTGCATAACCAATGACGCAAAGAACAGACTCTCAAAGGAGTCTCTTTTTGTTTGCCGTTTCGGATGAAATGGATAAACAAACGAAAAGTCGGTTCGTTGAAAAACAAATAATAGGTTATGAAAAAGAAAGAACATGCATACGATAAAGAAGCGGTGATCGGTCATGTATATTTCGCGCGAAAGGGATTGCGATTGGCAGAAGCCAAAAATAGCATTTTGGGTTTTAGGCAGTTATCCATAAAACCTTCTCGACGCATCAGGGTAAAATATTTTGGCAGTCCGTCACAGGGAATGTGGATGGACATTCTCGAAGCTATAGAAAATTATCGCTCGCTTTCAGCTGAAATGGGTGGTGGGAGTTTCCCTGAAATACCTGCTCATCTATTAAATTGGTGAACAAATGCGCTTGACATTATTCAAGCAAAAGTTTGAGAACACTAATTAATTCTCAAAAAGTCAGACTGACCAAAGGAAACTTTTCTACAAAAAAGGTGTATTCTACTGATCCTTTGGCTGTGGCAAAAAAATTTGAACAGCAAGGCGCAAAAATGCTACACATTGTTGATTTGGACGCCGCTAAAACAGGTTTAACATCAAACCAAGACTTAATACTTAAAATAAGCAAATCTGTCGGCATTCCCATAGAAGTCGGCGGTGGAATTCGTAGTCTTGATACAGCCCGCAAATATCTAAATAGCGGAGTGAGTAAAATAGTTATCGGGAGTAAGGCGTTGACAGAGCCGGCTTTTCTAACTTCGCTCTTGAAAGAATTCGGCAAGGACAGAATTGTCATCGCTGTGGAAATTAAAAAAGATAAGATAGTCACAAAGGGTTGGCAGGAAACTTCTGAAAAAAATTATCAAGATTACGCAAAAGAATTAAAAGTTCTCGGGATAAAAAAAATATTATTTACTGACATTGAAAAAGACGGGACCCTCACCAAACCAAATTTCAAAGCTATCGAAAAACTAGTTGACTTGGGTTTTAATGTCATAGCCTCCGGAGGAATATCTGATTTATCTTCTATTAAAAAATTAAAAAACATGGGTGTCTATGGCGCCATACTAGGCAAGGCCTTGTATGAAAACAAGATTGCTTTAAGAGATGCTCTAAAAGTGACAGTCCCAGCTTCAAATTTAACCAAACGCATTATTCCCTGCTTGGATGTAAAAGACGGGAAAGTCGTCAAAGGTGTGCGTTTTCGCGACCATATTATAATGGGAGATATTGTTGAACTGGCAAAACGCTATAGCGATGAAGGCGCGGATGAATTAGTTTTCTACGATATTACCGCGAGTAGTGACAAGAGAACGGTATCAATTGATTGGGTAAAAAAAGTGGCGCAAGTAATTAACATTCCATTCTGCGTAGCAGGCGGGATTAGTTCAGTTGCTGATGCCAGAAAAACTTTGCAAAATGGCGCGGATAAAATTTCCGTTAACTCACCCGCGCTTGAAAACCCTGCTCTTATAAATAATTTAGTTAAAGAATTCGGCTCCCAATGCGTGGTGGTTGGCATAGACAGCTTTGAAGAAAACGGCGATTATTTTGTAAAACAATATACAGGCGACCCCGGAAAAACTAAAACCACCAAATGGCGCACTCTTGATTGGGCGGTGGAGATACAAAAACTCGGCGCGGGCGAAATTGTGCTTAATTGCATGAATCAGGACGGAATGCGTAGCGGATACGATATTGTCCAACTAAAAACACTCAGTGAATTTATTACAATTCCACTCATAGCTTCCGGCGGAGCGGGTTCGGCGGAAGACTTTGTAAAAGTTTTTAAAGAAACAAATGTTGATGCCGGATTAGCGGCAAGTATTTTTCACAGCGGGAATATAGTAATTAGCGACTTAAAAAATACACTGCAAAAAAACAATATACAAGTTCGTTTGTAAATTGGAAGAATTTTTGCGTTTATGCTAATATAAAACTCATGGAAAAATTAATTACCCCTTATTGTGCCGACTTTGGTAAAGCCAGCATCGTAATCAAGCACTTCCCCGACGATGAATCCTATGTGCTGATTCCGGAAATTGAGACCCTAAAAAACAAAAAAGTCAGGATATATCACAGGCTGTATCCTTACCCGGACAAGAGAATTTTTGAACTCCTGCTCATTTTATCCCGTCTGAAAGAACAAGCGAAAGAGGTGGAGTTGTTCGCGCCCTACCTCCCCTACGCGCGGCAGGACAGAGAAAATAAAGAAGGAGAAGCGCTCAGCGCGGATGTGCTGTGCGAACTTTTGAAAAATTACGGAGTGAAAAAATTGATTACTTACGATTGCCATTTTTTGCCCCGTCCCGGAGAATTTTCTCGGGCAGGACTGCCGATAGAAAACAGATCAGCCGGACCGGAACTTTACGCTTACGCGAAAAAATATTTTGACGAAACGAGGGAAGAATTCGTAGTCGTCTCTCCGGACGAAGGGGCTTCATATTTTACGGAGAACGCCAAAGGAAATAAAGCGCACTCGCTCAAGAAAGTCCGCCACGAAAGCAAAGCAAACGGTGAAGAGACGGGTATTCACGCGGACATTGCCACCATGGAAGGCGAAATAGATGTGGAAGGAAAAAATGTCTGCATC
>MFTJ01000007.1:5603-12794 GCA_001786805.1 Candidatus Nomurabacteria bacterium RIFCSPHIGHO2_01_FULL_39_10
TCATTTCTACTGGCGGGACCATCGTCCGGGCGATAGAACATCTGAAAGCGCGCGGGGCAAAAAAGGTGATTGTGGGAGCGACACACGGGGTTTTTGCCGGACACAGAATCGCGGAAAAAATTTTGAATAATTCCTGCAGCGAGTTGTTTATCACAGACTCCATCGCGGTCAAAAACGCGGAGTTTGATACATTATTTGAGACATTGGAACTGCCGAGAGATTAGGGCTTCAATAGCGAATTTCTAATAAAATATGAGGGTAAAAAACGAAAAATATATGCGACTCTGCCTGAAGCTCGCAAGAGAAGGTCTCGGCTTCGTTGCTCCAAACCCAATGGTAGGCAGCGTGATTGTGGCTGGCGGAAAAATAATCGGTCGGGGATATCACCAAAAATTCGGGCAAGCTCACGCGGAAGTGAACGCGGTAAATTTGGTCGCGGATAAAAAATTATTAAAGAAAGCGACTTTGTATGTAAATTTGGAACCATGTTCGCATTTTGGCAAGACTCCGCCTTGCGTTGACTTGATTATCAAACATAAAATTCCGCGCGTTGTAGTCGGATGTGTTGATACTTTTGCGAAAGTAAATGGAAAAGGCATCAAAAAACTCAAGAAATCAGGAATTGATGTAAAAACTGGTGTATTAGAAAGTGAATGCCGAATTTTAAATAAAACTTTTTTCACTTATCACGAAAAAAAACGACCTTACATTATTTTAAAATGGGCGCAGACTGCCGATGGATTTATTGATAGAAAACGAGTTTTTGGCAGTCCGCAAAAAGCGATGCAAATAAGCGGACAAAAATTTAAAATTTTAGCGCATAAATTAAGAAGCGAAGTGCAAGCCATCATGGTCGGTACAAACACGGCGCTGTTGGACAATCCACGCCTGACAACGCGCGAAGTGAAAGGTTCACCCCGCCTAGTTTCAGGCGGGGCAAGGAATCCCCTTCGTGTAACGATAGATAAAGATTTAAAAATACCAAAACATTTTAATCTGTTGGACAAAAGTACGCCTACTATTATCTTCACAGCCGTCAATCACACACCTAAGCACAATCTGGAATTCGTAAAAATAAATTTCCACCGCCACGGCGGGGCAAGCAGAAAAAAAATCATTCCGCAGATTTTGAAGGAGCTTTACAAGAGAAATATCCAGTCGCTCCTGGTGGAGGGCGGAGCGGAACTTTTAAATAGTTTTATAGAAAATAATCTATGGGACGAAACACGAGTCTTTACCTCGAAGAAAAAGATAAAAGATGGTGTACCTGCGCCAGTTCTAAAGCTCGTCTAAATTTGGAAGCACATGTCCCATTTTGTTGCGCTTGGCAATAAGATAATCTTTATTATATTTATTTGATTCTATTTCGATTGGAATATTTTCCACTATTTCAAGCCCGTAGCCAGCGAGTCCGGAGCGTTTTTGGGGGTTATTGGTCAGAAGCCGGATTTTTGAAACGCCCAAATCCCGCAAAATCTGCGCCCCGATGCCGTAATCACGCTCGTCCATCTTGAAACCGAGTTTCAAATTTGCTTCGACAGTATCCAATCCTTGCTCCTGAAGCTTGTAAGCTTTTAATTTATTCAAGAGGCCTATTCCCCTGCCTTCCTGGTTCATGTACACAATCACACCTTTGCCTTCCCGCGCAATCCTCTCCATGGCAGTATGCAACTGCGGCCCGCAATCGCAGAGCAAAGACCCAAAAACATCTCCGTTGATACATGAAGAGTGGACCCGCACTATTACAGACTCATCTTTTTTCCATGTGCCTTTTACTAAAGCCAGAAGAACTTCTTTCGTCCCAGCTAAACGATAAGCATGTAAATTAAAATCACCGTATTCGGACGGCAGCCTGACCTCAGCTTCTTTTTTTATCAAAGCCTTTTTCATTTGAGCAAACTAAGCTCTAGAGCGGCCAGGGCGGCTTCACCTCCGACATGAGTTCTTGCCCTCGCTTGTTTTATATTGTTTACAGATAGCACTCCAAAACCGACGGGAATATTGTCTTCAATCATAACTTTTAAAACCCCTTCCTGCGCGATTTTACAGACATAATCAAAATGCGGAGTCTCACCGCGAATCACACACCCGATTGCGATCAAAAAATCATACCTGCCTGACTGCGCCAGTTTATGCAAAGCAAAAGGAATTTCTACTGAACCAGAAACATGCCCCACTCTGATATTTTTCTCCGGCATCTTGCACTTTTTCAAAGCCTTGAGAGCGCTTTCTAAAAGCTTACTTGTGATTTCGCCGTTCCATCTCGCGACAATAATGCACGCTTTTTTCTCTGAACCATTCAGATATTCGTACGTTTTATTTTTTTGTTTATTTTTTACTTGCATTTGCATATTTGGCCAGTATATCAAATTCTAAATTTACTTTATCTCCCTTCTTTTTGGATTGTAAATTGGTGTATTTAAGCGTATATGGAATAATTTTTACTACAAAAGAATCTCGCAAAACTTTTGCCACCGTTAGGCTGATGCCTTCCACGGCAACCGAGCCTTTATAAACAAGAAATTTCTTAAGCTCGCGCGCCGGAATTTTGATATTAAATGCCTGCGAATTTCCCTCTTTTTTTATATCGAGAATTTCGCCTTTCCCGTCAATATGCCCCAGCACTATATGCCCATCAAATTTATCACCCATGCGCATAGACTGCTCTATGTTTACCATATCACCTTTCTTTAAAAAGGCTAGATTGGAAAGTTTCAGGGTCTCGGGCATATATTCAAAAGATATATTTTTCCCAGCCCCGTCTTTGGACGAGGCAAGTTTTTTTATAGTTGAACAGACACCGTTCACAGAAATACTTTCGCCTAATTTTATTTTTCCTAAATTATTGGAAATTTCAACAACAAAACTATCGCCCTGTGGCTTGATATTTTTTACTTTTGCGGTTTTAGAAATTATGCCTGTGAACATATAATTAAATCTTTTTTAATTTGCGCGATTAATTTCTGCTCAGTGTTAAATTTTTTATATTCCCGCAAGAATTTATTTATTTGCAAAGTGACTTCCCGCCCGTAAGCATCTCTACTATATCCAATCAAATGCGCTTCTATTCTACCTGCATCATTTATAACTATTCCAGCTTTATACACAACATCGTCCAAAATAGCCTTTCCTCCATACACTCCAGATAGAGCCTTAGACTCTATCTGGGCATCCAAATTCACCGTCGGAAAACCAAGCTTTTTCCCGTACCCGTCGCCTTTTATTACTTTGCCCGTAATAGTATACATAGGAGTTTCCTGTGTTTCTACATAGGAAACTCCTATGTAGTCTCTGAAAGTCTTTCATCTATTCTTTCCATATCCCTAGGAAACATAGAAGCTTCGCGGATATTTTTGAGCCCCAACAATTGCATAGTGATTCGTTCTGCGCCAAAAGCAAATCCGCCTTCGGGTGGCACTCCGTATTTGAAAGCTTCCAAAAACATTTTGATTTTCTTCGGGTCCATATTCCAAATTTTCACATGTTCCATCAATTGGTCGTATCTGTTTATTCTGCGCCCGCCGGAGAGCCATTCAAGCCCGCGACAGAGCAAGTCCATGCCGTGATTAAATTCTGGAAGTTCAGGATTCGGATAGACATAAAAAGGCTTTTTACGGGTCGGATAGCCAAAAATAAAGACAAAATCGGAACCAGTTTCTTTTTTGACAATTTCACATATTTCCCTTTCGTCCTGCGGGTTTAAATCTTTTTCACCTCGCACATCGCGTTTATACTCCTTGAAAATTTTCTCCTGCGCTTCTGTCAGAGAAAAAGTTGGCGTTTTTTCTATCATCACCGGCAGTTCAGCTTTCAAGAGTTTCAGCTCTGTAACATGTTTTTCCGCTACTTTTTCCAAAATAAATTTAACTGTTTCTTCCGCCATATCTTTTACATCTTCCCAGCCGTCAATAAACGCCATCTCGGCATCAAGCGAGACGACTTCGGTTAAATGCCTCGTGGTCGCAGAAGGCTCCGCGCGGAAAATTTTGTTTACAGAAAAAACTCGTTCAAAAGCGGACATAACTATCTGCTTGTAGAGCTGGGGAGACTGGGTTAAGAATGCTTTTTTATCAAAATAATTAACTTGGAAAACTTCACTACCGCCTTCAGCCGCCGCCGGCGTGATAGAGGGTGCTTGAAACTCAAAAAAATTATTTTTTTTCATGAATTCTCGGAAGGCATCAATGATAGTCTCCTGCACTTTGAAAACTGCCTGAATTTTCGGATGACGCATGACCAAAGCGCGATTGTCTAGCTCGGTCGTCAATTCCAAATTATAGCCGTCAAGCGACATATCAAAAGGCAAAGGCTCCGCTGGCGCCAAAACTTCCACGCCGGTAATTTCAAGCTCTATATCGCCATTCATCGTCCCCACCTTCACATTTTTCGCTGGGCGCTTGTTCATCATACCGGTGATTTTTAAAACCCACTCCAGCCGGATTTCTTTTACTTTTTCAATAACTTCCGTGTGCGTTGGCATGACCACGCATTGCACCTTGCCGGTCATATCCCGCATATCAAAAAAGACCATTTTGCCCTGATCACGCCGCACATCCACCCACCCGGCGATAGTCACTTCTTTTCCGACATTATCCTTTAAATCTTTGATGAAACTTCGGTTTTTCATGGCAGAATCATTTTATCATAAAATAAAAAATAAAAATAGGAAAATTATATCCTTCCGCTAACAATCTCATATACTACCCTGCGATGAGCAATCGCGAAGATTTTTACTTTTTGATTTTCTATGCGAAAAACTATTCTATAATCCCCAACTCTTAGTTTAAAACAACCTTTGAGTGATCTTCGAAGTGGTTTTCCATATAAATCCGGCTCGGTCATTAATCTTGCTTCAATAGCTTGTTTTATGCGTTCCTTATACGAACCTGATATTTTAGGAATATCATCTTTGACAACTTTATCTACATAAAGTATTTCGTAACTCATACAAAGTTTACGCCCATGCCTGCCTATGGCTTAAAAAACGAGCATTTTTGGTATCACGTCCGCTTGCAATTTTTTCAAGCACCATATCTTCTTCTATCTCAAGCGCAATGCCCAAAAGATACACAGCTTTTGTAGCCTGTGGAATATTGTCGCGTTTCGCGATGCGGGAAAGCATTATATCTAAACTTGACGGTAAAGAGATATTTATCCTTTTTTTAATTGTTGCCATATAGTGTAGTGTATCAAAAGTGTATCACCTCTGTCAAGTGAATTTTGCCCTTTTAATCTTAATGTAAATCAGGCTCTCTTAAGTAAAACAAAGGAAGTAAAATTGTCTTTGTCGTCTTGGAGGTCGGCTTGAATTATTTCCAGATTATATAAATCGGCGATAGATTTTGAACCCAAAATAGCGTATGTTTTTGGCAATTTTTTTTTTGAAAGAGCTTCTGCCGCCCGGGCTGTATCCACAAGGTTCCCTTTTCCTCTTATTGTTTGAAGATTCGGATAAAATTTAGATATATTATTTTTACATTGTTTAAATACCTGCGGATGAGCCATGATGTGGGTAATACTGTCAAAAGCAACATCTTTTCTTTTCATTAAGAAATGTTTGATTTGAATACTGACTTTTTTTATAATACTGCATCGATATTCAGCAATCGCCTCTAGAGTTTCGTAGACAACTCCCCCCAAACTGTTGTAGAGGGCGCAAAATCCAAGATCTATATTTCCAATAAAAAGTTCGTCAAGGACGTTCTTAGACGTAAATAAATATTTAATTGCGGGATTTTCTATATTTTCATTTTTTATATGCTCCTCAATAGCCTGTTCACAAAAGCTGCCCTTGGCTCCTTGAATGCCAAAAGTGACGAATTTTTTTTCTACCCTATCCGGCAAAAGTTTGTTAAAAAGCAGGTCAAAGCTTTTCCCGAGATTTATTCTCATTTTTTGAGTATATGGATTATAGTGCTGTAAATCATAAAAGAGCTGCCATGTGTCATTGCAAGTCTGTTCTTTGATTTCTAAAAGTTTTTTGGTTCCAAGAGTATCTAGAGAATTGCTTTTAATTTTTAAATTGTCCAGCATTCTGCCGATAAAATGCGTCAAGCCCTGCGAAGAGGCGGCTAATTTATCATGCTCGTTGCACGACATGGAAATCACCCTCAAGCCTTTTTTTTGAAAATATGTTTTCCAAAATGCTGATTCCCCACTCTCGCACATGCTGTCGTCTATCATCATCGGCAAGTTCTCAAAACCATTCTTGCTGCTGTCCGGACCAAAGACGGGATGCGTGCATAAAACATTGATATCTTTATTTTTTATTATTTTTTTAAAAACCTGCTTGGGATATGACTTGACTGAAAGAACATCTATTAGGGTCTGTCTGCCTTTCATTAGAAGAGAGTATGCTAGTAAAACTTTTTCAAACTCGGATATTGGCACAGCGAAAATAACGGCATCGCATACCGCCAAATCTTTCATGTTTGTTGTTATTTCAATCGGATATTCATTCTTGAAAGCAATAAGGGATTTTTTATTTATTCCGCAAACAATAATCAGAAAATCTTGCCCAAAAAGGCGTAATAATGTTTCGGTGAACCTGCCTCCGCCAATGATTCCGATATGTTTTCTTTTATTTTTTGACATACTTTGAATTTTTGGAAATAATATTTTCTTCAATTCTTAAAGATTCCTTGAGTATGGAATCTAGAATTGATTGAACAAATTTTTCAGGTATTTTATTTTTCTTGGAAAGAAGCATCATTTTATCAACAACTTCCCGCCATCTTTTAGGGTCAAAAGACTTTAAATTTCTTTCTTTTTTGTATAGAGCGACTTTTTTAACAACAGAAAATCTCTTGGAGAATATATTTATAAGTTCTCTGTCACACTTATCAATATCTTTTCTGAGTTTTGATAAATTATTCATTTTGCGCTTTATGCCTTAATAAATGATCCATTATTACGAGAGCAGACATTGCGTCTACTATAGGCACAGCCCTCGGCAACACACAAGGGTCATGTCTGCCCCGAGCTTTTAATACCGCTTTTTTTCCTTTCACATCAACCGTATTTTGCTTTTTCATTATAGTGGAAACAGGCTTGAAAGCCACACGAAAATGCATATCTTCGCCGCTCGAAATCCCGCCCAGCGTTCCGCCTGCGTGGTTGCTTTTGGTGTGTATTTTTCCGTTTTTATCAGTAAAAAATTCATCATTATGCAGACTTCCCCGCATACTGACA
>MFTJ01000007.1:12937-20600 GCA_001786805.1 Candidatus Nomurabacteria bacterium RIFCSPHIGHO2_01_FULL_39_10
TTTTTATATTTTCCACCTGTTCAACATAGCTGATGCATTCTATATTTAATTTTTCTTTCAGATATTTTTTTGCAATCGCTCCGGCGGCAACTCGGGCAAGAGTCTCGCGCGCTGATGCCCTACCCGACCCTCTCCAGTCGCGAATTCCGTACTTCATTTGAAAAGTATAATCTGCATGTCCGGGTCTGTATAAATCTTTCAGATTGAGGTAATCTTCAGACTTCACATCTTTATTGTACGCCAGAAGCAAAATAGGCGTGCCAGTCGTCACCCCGTCGCTAATGCCGGACATAATATAAATCACGTCCTGCTCCGCGCGAGGCGAAGTGATACTGCTCTGTCCGGGTTTTCTTCGGTCTAGTTCTGTCTGGATTTCCGCTTGAGAGATTACCAGTCCGGGCGGACAGCCGTCAATAACAACGCCCACGCATCCGCCGTGCGATTCTCCGAAAGTAGTTATTTTAAATAATTGTCCAAATGTGTTTCCCGGCATAATTTTTATTTTTTATTTGCTAAGTTAATTTTATTCAGAACACGAATGACTGCGCTATCTTTAACATGATGCGCAAACATGTTCTTACAGACATAAACTTTACCTATTTCCTTTAATATAACATATCGCGACTTTCCATTCTTAGATTTTTTGTCATTTTTTGCGTGGTCTAAAATCTCTTTGGGCTTGTATGCGCCAAGAGTTTTTAACTCAATTCCCATTTTATTTATTAGCAGATTTTTAATTCTTGAGTAATCTGAAATCTTCAGCTTTCCAGTATCAACGGCAATGCCCGCTTCAATAATAATCCCCAAAGCAACTGCATATCCATGCGGTATTTTATACTGACTTAAATTTTCAAGCGCATGTCCAACCGTATGACCGAAATTTAAAATCATTCGTTCTCCAGACTCTCTTTCATCTCTTTCCACAACCCGAGCCTTGATTGATACAGCACTGGTAATGACTTTTTTGAGCGCTTCTTGATTTCTTTTTAGAATAATGCTTATGTGTTTTTCCACATACAGAAAACTATTTGCATCAGAAGTTAAAAACACCTTCACTGCTTCCACCAACCCATTGATGAATTGCCTTTGCGATAGGCTCTGAATATATTTTAAATCAACGAAAACAGCCCTCGGTTGCCAAAAGGCTCCAATCAAATTTTTTCCTTGTTCCGTATCAATGCCCGTCTTGCCGCCGATAGAACTGTCAACCATGGCAAGAAGAGTGGTGGGAACTTGGATACAAGGAATGCCCCGCATATATGTCGCGGCGATAAACCCAGCCAAATCCCCGACCACCCCGCCGCCGATGGCGACAATCACGCTTTGCCTGCCGATGCGGAGCTTTAGCATTTTTTCTTCAATCATGGTTTTGTATTTCTGATTCTTTGAACGCTCGCCTTCCGGAATAGAAAATAAAAATACTTTTTGTCCGTTCTTTTTTAGTTCCTTGCGCAAATTTTCTCCGTACAATTTTTTTACGGTTTCATCCGCGATAATCACACAGACGCTTTCTGGAAATTCTTTGCGCAAAAACTTTGCTATATTTTTTGAAAAATTATGTCCGATAAGAATTTTGTAAAAAGCGTGTCCGGTTTTTTTCAGCTGAATTTTAACTTTTTCCATACTTTTTTTGAATTTCATTTAACTCTAAAAGTAACTCCTCAGTCTCTTTCCAGCCCAAACAAGAATCAGTCAAGGAAAGACCGCCAAGATCAATATTTTCCGGATGCTTCGAATTAATTTTTTGACTGCCTTCTTTAATGAAACTTTCAAGCATAAAACCTTTTACAATTTTTCGCAGTTCCGGTTCGTTTTTTATTGATTTCATAACTTCGTGGACAACTGCGATTTGCTGCTTGCAGAATTTTTTGCCATTTACCTTGCTGTTTTCATGACTGGCATCAATAATAATTGCTGGATTTTCAATATTATTTTCCTGCATATATTTATAGGCTTGTTTAATGTGAAGAGGGGCATAGTTAGAACCTTTTTCTCCGCCACGAAGCACCAGATGGGCAAATTTATTTCCGCGAGTTCTTACTTCTGCATCATAAAAAATTGCGGTGTGTGGGTGCTGTGCAACGATCAAGCTATTAACAGCAATTTCTAGCGACCCAGAAGTGGGATTCTTTATCCCTGCAGCACAATCTGTGGCTGAAGCAAAAATTCGATGTTCCTGATCTTCGGTACTTCGCGCCCCAATTGCAACCCAGGAAAGTAATTCAATAAATCCGCGCGCTCCGTGAGTAACGAGCGCTTCATCAGCGATAGGCAAGCCAAGTTCAATAATCCGTATCATCATTTGACGACAATAACGTATCCCTGCCTCAATATCAGGGGGAGCGCATGGGTCCGGCTGATTAATTGGTCCAGTCCAACCTCTTGCTGTGCGTGGTTTTTGAATGTAAACTCGCATAACAATCTTCAAGTTATCAACTACTTTGGATTCAAGCGCTTTTAATTTTTTAGCATATTCCCATACTGCCTCTTTGGGCCATGCAGAACAAGGACCAATGATAACTAAAAACCTTTTGTCTTTTCCTGTCAAAATATTTTTTACTTCCATTGTGTCTTTAGCAATTCTTTCAAAACCAGCTTTGGAAAGTGGCAATTGCTGATTTAGTTCTTCTGGGGAAAGTAATTTTCTTATAGTTGTCAAGTTCATAATGTTTCTTCGATTATTTTTTTCTTAAGCTGCTCCATTAATTTCGGAGTAATAATTTTTTTTCCTGTCCATCGCTCTATCTGGCACACCCCTTGAGCAACAAACATGTCTATTCCGGAAATGACAATTGCGCCTCTTTGTTTGGCTACTTGCAAAAGTTTTGTTTCAAGCGGACTATAGACGACATCAAACACCACTTTATTTTTATCTATGACTTTGTCCGGCGCAGACAAAGATGAAACATCCGGAAACATTCCCACCGGAGTGGCATTAATAATTACATCAATGTCTCCGGCATCCAGCTCATCCTCTTTAGCCACTCGCCCTTTGAATTTTTTTGCCATATTAAAAGATTCTTCAATCGTCCTATTTATATAAATAAGCTTGCCTTTCTGTTCGCTGACCACATGCGCAACTGCATGCCCCGCTCCACCGGCGCCTAAAAGCAAAACATTCTTATTTTTTAGCGGAACTTCGCGCAGAGCATACTGGATCCCGTCAATGTCTGTATTGTAGCCGAATAGTTTTCCATTTTTATTGATAATTGTGTTCACAGCATTGATTGATTTCGCTGTTTTGTCAATATGGTCAAGCAGAGGAATCACGCTTTTTTTAAACGGCATTGTTACGGCAGTCAAACCGATAGATTCAGTTCTGATTTTTGATACCAGTTTTCCTACGTCAGAATCAGCCACGGGCACGGTAACAGCATTCAGCTTTAGAAGCTTATAAATCTGCCCGTGCAGAAGAGGACTCTTGCTCTGACTGATAGGATTGCCCATGACCATATTTATTTTTGAGGGGATTTTTGGTTTCATGCTTTTAAATCTATTATTTCTTTTAAAACTGTAATTGCTTTGTAATAACTTTTTTCTTTCTCCCCCGAAATAACTTGCTTGCAGGCAGACGCAATGACTGACTTCCTTCTCCAGTTTTCACGATTTTTAATATCTGAAAGATGCACTTCAATAGCAGGAAGATGAGCATCAAGAAGAGCGTCATGAAGCGCGTATGAATAATGAGTAAATGCGCCGGCGTTTATAATGATTCCGGAAGCCGAGAAAGAGTTTTGCTGTATGTAATCAATTAACGCCCCCTCATGATTGGAATGGAAACTTTTGACTTTCAAACCGCAAGATTTTGCTTCTTTTTTCACCAAATTTTCCAGTTGTCTTAAATTCAAATTGCCATAGTGAAACGGATTGCGCTTGCCCAGTAAATTTAAATTTGCTCCATGGATAAGAAGTATGGTTTTCATATATTTTTCTCCTTAAGCTTTATAATAATTTCATCCACAATATCTTTCGGCTTTTTCCCGTCTACAGACACCGTGATATCAGCCAATTTTTTATACAGAATGTTCCTTTTCTTTAAAAGAACTCTGATTTCTTCGTCTATCGTTTTCTTGTTCGTAAGCCTCGGATTATGAGAAAGTTTTTTATTCCTTTCCACCAAAATGTTCGCTGAAGCGTTCAAGAATACAAATATACCATTTTTTTTCAGATAACTGGCATTCTTTTCGCGCACTATCGCGCCCCCTCCGGTAGCTATGACAGTATCGGACAGTAAAAATATTTTCTTGATAATTTTTGATTCAATATCCCTGAAATATGTCCAGCCTTTTTGCCGAACGATATCTAAAATATCCAGACCCGCCTCAGAGGTAATCAGTTTGTCTACATCCAGATGGCTGATTTTAAGCCTGTCAGCGAGAAGCTTAGAGATTGTTGATTTGCCGCTGCCGCGCATGCCGATAAGAATGATATTTTTTTGCTCAGCGCCTATGACTCCCACTCCTAAAGATGCCAGAAATTTCCAAAATAGAGAAAAAGTTTTTGCGACTACTTGCGGGTCTTTTATCTCCATTCCTTTTAACTTTGCTCCGGCAACGGCAAAAGCCATAGCCATGCGATGGTCGCCATAAGTTTTCACCCGCGCCGGTTTTGGAGCTCCTCCGTATATAGTCAGGGCATAATTTTTCGATTCTGTTTTTTCTGTCTTTATTTGCATCTTCTTTAGCTCATTGATAACAGCCTGAAGGCGGTCAGTTTCTTTCATCGGAAGAGTCTGGAGTCCGGAGAGAATGCTTCGTCCTTTCGCAAAAGCCGCCAAAACGGCAAGCGTTTGCGCCTGATCGGGAAAATCAGTCATATCTGCGGATATCGGACGAACTCCGCGCCCTTCAAGTGTAATTGCATTCTTGCCATAACGCACAACATTGCCCATATCTTTAAGCACAGAGAGAATTTTTTTATCAGGCTGCATAGACTTTGGATTGAGATTGCGTACGGTAATTTCCGACTTAGTAAGAGCGGCCAAAGCAAAAAAATATCCGGCGCTGGAAAAATCGCCCTCCACTGAATACTTTCGCGCTTTATATCCGCCTTTTGAAAGTAATTCATAATTTTTGTATCCGTCATTTTTTACTTTTACTCTGAAAGTTTTCATCGTATCAATGGTCATATCTATGTATGGTTTTGAAACCTGTTCGCCGTCTACCTGTATGCCGGCTTTTGGAATACATGGCGAAATCATCAAAAGAGCGGAGATGTATTGACTGCTCGTTTCCCCGCTTATGGCAATATTGCCGGATTTAAGTTTGGAAGATTTAATCAAAAGCGGCGGATTTCCCTTTTTCCCCAGATATTCTATTTTTGCGCCTAATTGACGCAAGGCTTCCACTAAAGGTCCGATAGGTCGTTTGTTCAAACCATCTTCCCCTTCCAGAATTTTAGTCCCCGGAACAATGCACAAAAGCGCCAGAATAAAACGAATGGTCGTGCCGGAAAGACGCGCATTTAGCCTGTATTTCTTGTTTTTTACATCCTGAATTGAGCCGTTCACTTTAATTAAATTTTCTCCGACATCAACATCAATCCCGAGCGTCTTCAGGCAGTCAATCATCGCATGCGTGTCATCGCTTTGGAGCGGATTTAAAATAGTTACCGGATGAGGCGTAAGCGCGGCAAGAAGCAGAGCTCGGTTTGTGTAGCTCTTGGAACCCGGGATTTTTATTTCTCCGGCAACTCCTTTTTTAATTGGTGTAAGTTTAATGGTTTTCATATATAACAAAACAAGGGGCCTCGTTTCCGAGGTCCCTTGTTGTTCAAATTTTTTTCGTTAATATCGCTTGGTTTATTTGACAACTAAGAATTACCTCGGAGTTTGCTCCGCAAAGAATCCAAAAAAATAGTTGTTTAACCAAGACATTTTCCGCATAACGAGTATATAGTATCAAATTCATAAAAGGTGTCAAGTTCATCGTGTTAATAAAAAATTTGTCAGTAATAATTTTCCGCCTTCGGTGGCAAAACTTTCGGGATGAAATTGGATTCCTTCTATCGGATAAACCTTGTGCCGAAGTCCCATGATTTCCCCGCCCGCAACGCTTCGCGTAGCGATGCGGGCAGGTTTTTTTGCGTCTTTTGTAACGGCAGTAATTTCCAGGCATTTGGGAAGCGATGATTTTTCTACTACAAGCGAATGATAGCGCATGACGTCAATACCCTGCGGCAGATTTGCAAATAAATTTTTTCCATTATGGACAATGGCGCTTATTTTTCCGTGCATCGGTCTCATAGCTTTGACCACTTTCCCGCCAAAAATATATCCTATGCCCTGCATGCCGAGACACACTCCCAAAATCGGAGTTCGCTTTCCTAATTTTTCTATCACTTCTTTGCATACGCCGAAGTATGCTGAATCGCTGGGATCTCCGGGACCGGGAGAAATAATAATTTTGTCATACTTATTTTTTTTAATTTGATTAATCGTAATTTTGTCATTTTTATACACATTCAAAGTAAATTTTATATTTTGCATCGTTAAAATTTCTCCGACACTTTGGTAGAGATTGAAAGTAAATGAATCATAGTTGTCAATAATTAAGATTTTCATAGATTTAACGCTTTTTTCATAGCTGATAATTTTCGCTCAATTTCTTCGTATTCTTTTTCTGTTTGCGAATCATAAACAATACCGCCGCTGGTTTGCGTATAAGCCTTCTCTTGACCATTTTTGCCATAAATAAAAATTGAGCGTATCGTAAGAGCGAATGTGCAGTCTCCGTTGAATCCAAATGAACCCACTCCTCCGCCATAGGGTCCCCTCGCTTCAGGTTCGTTGGAATCAATAATTTTTATCGTTTCTATTTTGGGCGTGCCGGAAACAGTTCCGACAGGAAAATTGCTGGCTAAACTGGAAAACATATCTTCGTCTGATTTAAGCAGTCCGACAATTTCACTTGAAATATGCTGAACATGGCTGAATTTTTTGATATTCATCAAATCTTTTATTTTTACCGTTCCGAATCTCGCCACTTTTCCAATATCATTCCTGTGCATATCCACCAGCATCATATGTTCAGCTTTCTCTTTTGGGTCACTCAAGAGCGTACGAGCCAAATGCTGGTCTTCTTTTTCATTTTTACCTCTTTTGATAGTTCCAGCCAGCGGCTTGGTCGTCATTTCTTTGTCACGCAAAGAAAATAAAAGCTCCGGACTAGCGCCAATAACTTTTTTATCGCCAAACTTAAGATAATACATAAAAGGCGAAGGGTTTATTACGCGGAGATTTTTATAAATTTCTAGAGTATTGCCGGAGATATTATATTCATTTTTAAAACCAACTTCGCATTGAAATGTATTCCCCTCTATTATATGTTTTTTTACTTTCTCAACAATTTTGGCATACTCCTCTTTTGACAAACTGTCTCTTATGAAAGAAATTTTTAATTTATTATTTTTAACTTTTGAAGCCAGGACTTTTTTAACCAAATTCATTCTGCTTTTGTTGTGATAGAAATACACGAGTTCATTGGTCAATTTATCTAAAATTAATCCATCGGTATAAACTCCGAACATAAATTGGTCAAAATGTTTATGTATCTTGATTTTTGGAAATGATTCAAAATAATTGAGCGCTTCATAACTCATATAGCCGATCAATCCTCCCGCATATTCTTTTGCCATATTGGGCGGCGGCATAATTTCCCTTAAA
>MFTJ01000008.1:0-7702 GCA_001786805.1 Candidatus Nomurabacteria bacterium RIFCSPHIGHO2_01_FULL_39_10
GGTTTCCCTTACGGAGCCTGATTTCATGATAAGCGTCTTTTTGGACACTGAAAAGCCCGTAAATGCAGTTGATTTAACAATTTTCTATCCGCAGGACAAATTAAAATTTTTAAGTTTCAACAATACGCGCTCAATAGTCAACCTTTGGCAGACGTGGCCGGCGATATCGTCCTCCGGCGACATTATTCTCGCCGGAGGAATCCTCAACCCTTTTACGGGCAAAGACGGTCTGATAATTAAAATCGCCTTCAAGGCTTTAAGCGCCGGGGAGCTCAAACTTTCTTTCAAAAAAAACAGCGTATACATAGCTGACGGCAAAGGCACCAAGCTTTCTCTACCGGCAAAACCGTCTATTTTTGAAATAACGGCGACTCCGCTTTCTGCGCCCCTCCTTAACCAAGAAGGGGATGGGAGTGGCAATTATATATCCCCCACTGACAGTTCCCCGCCCGAAATTTTATTAGAGCGAACTGAGAGTCTGATTGATGGCTCTTCCCTGATAATTTTTAATGCCGTAGACGCGGAATCCGGAATTGAAAAGACTCAAGTAAGAACAAAAAAATGGTGGCTGTTTTCGGATTGGCGGGATGCCATTAACCCGATTTTGTATCCCGAAGGCGTCTGGAACCTTGAGTTTAAAGCTGAGAACAACGCCGGCTTGGAAAGTGTAAAATCACTTTTTTGGAGGGGGGAATTTTATAAAAAGCTTTTAATCTCATTTTTCTTTTTTTTAATTTTGCTGTTTATAATTGTTTGGGTGTATAATAGAGGGAAGCGAAAAATATGAAACGTTGTATCCTTATTACATTTTTTATTTGCTTGTTTGCCTTGCCTAAAATGGGTCTGGCTTCTTCCTTATCCCTAAGTCCGGATTCCGGAACTTTTTTAACCGAGAATACTTTTAATGTTTCCGTACTGCTCGACACAGAAGGGAAGTCTATCAACGCTTTGCAAGTTTTTTTGACTTTTCCGCCGGACAAGCTCCAGATTATTTCTCCTTCCACCGGGTCGTCTATTGTCAATGTATGGACTGTCCCGCCCAAATTCAATAACACCGCAGGAACGGTGAGTTTGGAGGGTGGCATTCCGGGCGGCATGATTGTTTCTAAAGGGATTCTTACCACTTTGACATTCAGGGTAAAATCGGTTGGGGAGGCATTTATTAAATTCGCCAGCGGGTCCAGAGTCTTTTTAAATGACGGGCTGGCCACGGACGATCTCAACCAAAGCAAAAACTCCACCTTCTTGTTGAAGCTTCCTCCGCCCCAAGGTCCGGTTGTAGCATCTCCAACCCACCCTAATCAATCGGTCTGGTATTCAAACGGAAGCGCGACGCTGGATTTTTCCGACGGCACTTCTGGTATGGAAAATTTCAGTTATATTTTGAACAAAGACCCGATAACTATTCCCGACAATATTGGCGAGGGGACAAGGCGCTTAGTTTCCTACGACAGTTTAAGCGATGGCGTGCATTATTTCCACATTAAGACCTTTCAGAACGGGATTTGGGGTGGCGTAACCCATTTTGCCGTAAAGGTGGATGCCACCGCGCCGGCTGGTTTTCCCGTGGATATACTGCCCGCAAAACGCACAGCCAGCGCGCAGCCCGTAATTCAATTCGCGACTACGGACGCGAGTTCCGGCCTTGACCATTATGAAATAAAACTGGAGCCGGTTTCCTACCAGGCAGTCCGGGCATATTCGGGAAATGTCAGTTTTTTCGTGGAAGCCAAAAGTCCTTTTCTCCCGCCGGATTTAGCGCTTGGTTCTTATGATGTGCTTGTCAAAGCATATGATAAAGCCGGTAATTTCAGAGAAGTTAAGGAGCGCCTCGTCATCACAACTCCGATTTTCAAATTTATCGCAAATGAAGGAGTTATTGTAAATAATTTATTTATCGTGCCGTGGCTGGTGGTTTGGTTTATCGGCTTTTCACTGTTGCTTGTGCTTGTCTTTGTCGCGTTTAAAGTGCGGTCCTGGCGCCATGAAGCAGTTTTGATGCACAAGGAAAAGAAACTGCCGAAAGATGTTTTGGAAAAGCTGAATGAACTGAAAGAATACCGCAAGAAATACGGCTTGAAATTATTAAGCATTATTATCTTTATCAGCTTTTCGCTGTTGCCGTTTGACAAAGCCGAGGCGGAAACCTTGAATATCGCTCCGCCGATTATCAGCACTATTTCCGAAAATATTTCCAACAAGGATATATTTTATGTCGGCGGGCGAACGGATGATACCCGCGAGACAGTCATCGTGTACTTGCAGAATTTATTAACCGGAGAGACTATCAGCGAGAATACGACAGCCGATAGCGAGGGCGATTGGTTTTATCGCCACGACGCATTTTTGTCGCCCGGCAATTATCTTTTATGGACTCAGGCCAGGCTTGGCGAGCAATTGAGCCCTCCGGGTCCCCAAACAATGCTAATTGTCAAAAAAACCGCTTTAGAGTTCGGTTCAAACCGCCTGAGTTATGAGGCCATTTATCTTTCGATGGTTGTCATTCTCCTGCTTGGAATCGGAGGGCTCCTTGCATTTATTATTTTTCACGCTTATCATGGTCGCAGGAAGCACAAAGAATTGAAAGAGGAAATCAAAAAGGCGGAAGAATCAATCCGTATCGGATTTGCGGTATTGCAGAACGATATTGCGTCCGAACTTGTCGTTTTACACAAGGCAAAATTCGTCAAAAGTTTATCAGATGAAGAAAAAGCGAAAGAGGCCCGTCTCCTTAAAGATTTTGACGATATTTCCAATAGTATTGGAAGAGAAATGGAATACATAGAAAAAATTGGGGAGGAAATACGGTAACGGCACCGGAAGCGCATGCGACAATACAACCATAAGAAAATTGAGAAGAAGTGGCAAACTATCTGGGAAAAAGAGGGAATTTTTCGCGCTCAAAACAAATCAAAAAAACCCAAATATTACAGCTTAATTGAATTTCCTTATCCTTCTGGCGCGGGGATGCATGTGGGACATATCAGGAGTAATACCGCGATGGACATCATTTCCCGCAAGCGCCGAATGGAAGGCTTTAATGTCCTTTACCCGATAGGTTGGGATGCCTTCGGTCTGCCGACAGAAAATTACGCTATCAAGACCGGGATTCATCCGATAAAAGTTACAAAGGACAACACGGACACATTTAGGAAACAGCTTAAATCTCTCGGTTTTTCTTTTGATTGGTCACGCGAAATTAATACTACCGATACCAAATATTACAAGTGGACGCAATGGATATTTTTACAGCTTTTTAAAAAAGGTTTGGCTTACAAAGCGAAGATGTTTATCAATTGGTGTCCGTCCTGCAAAATAGGACTTGCGAATGAAGAAGTTGTGGACGGCGCTTGCGAGCGTTGTGGAACAACGGTAGAAAAAAAAGAAAAAGAGCAGTGGATGCTTGCCATCACGAAATACGCCGACAGGCTTTACAAAGACCTAGATGATGTGGACTACTTGGAAAAAATAAAAATTCAGCAGAGGAATTGGATAGGGAGGAGCGAAGGTGTTGAAATTGAATTTAAGATAATAAACCCCTCCCTAGCCCTCCCCGAAGGAGAGGGAAAAATTCCCGGATATTACACCACTGATGCGAAATTATGGCGAGTTTTGCAAGACAAAGCTCTTGAAATGAGAAAAAATCCCACAGATGGAGAAAAAATTATTTGGGAAATTTTACGCAGAGATGCAACAGAATATCATTTTCGAAGACAGCATATTATAGGAAGATTTATTGTTGATTTTGTTTGCCTTGAAAAAGGACTTGTTGTTGAAATTGACGGTGATATTCATGACCACAGAAAAGAAGAAGATAAAGAAAGAACAAAGATGCTAGAGCAGATGGGTTTTGAAGTAGTAAGATTTACCAATGATGAGGTAATAAAGAAACCAGAAAATGTTTTTAAAAAAATTATTGAAAAAATAAATTTGGCTAGCAAGAGAACCCTCCCTTTTGGGGAGGGTCAGGGAGGGGTTGAATTAGGAAATGTGAAAATATTTTCTACGAGAGCGGACACATTATTTGGCGCGACTTTCATTGCCGTAGCTCCGGAGTTAGCCAAAAAAATAACTGGCAAAGATTTTGGCATAAAAGTTGATACCGACAGAGATAATAAAGAAAAAATTGGTGTTAATACTGGACTTAGAGCGAAAAATCCAGCTAATGGCGAAATGATACCCGTATTTGCTGTTAACTATGTGTCTGCTGATTACGGTACAGGGGCTATTATGGGGGTACCCGCGCATGATGAAAGAGACTTTGAATTTGCGAAGAAATATAATTTACCGATTATACCTGTAATTTTTCCTAACAAGGCTGTTGGCGAAGAGGCAATCTCATTGACATTGCAGATGGAACGAGATTTAAGTTTATATAAAAAGTACATCGAAGACCATGGTGCTTTTATTGGAAATGGTTACCTTATAAATTCGAGTCAATTTAATGGTAATAAAATTATAGAAGCAAAAAGAAAAATTACTGAATTTGTAAATGGAAAAGAAAAAACAACCTACAAACTCCGCGACTGGGTTTTTTCACGTCAGCGATATTGGGGTGAGCCTATACCGGTGGTAAATTGTGAAAAATGCGGGCTAGTTCCAATTCCGGAAAAAGATTTGCCGGTGGAATTGCCAAAAGTTAAAAACTATCAGCCGACAGATAGCGGAGAATCGCCGCTTGCGAATATGGCAAAATGGGTGAATACAAAGTGTCCGAAGTGTAAGGGACCGGCAAAAAGGGAAACAGACACGATGCCAAACTGGGCAGGGAGTTCTTGGTATTTCTTGCGTTATACTGATTCAAAAAATAATAAAGAATTTGCTTCAAAAAAGAATTTGGATTATTGGCTAACCCCCTCCCTACCTCCCCCAAAGGGGGAGGCGTTGGATTCTTTTTCCCTCCCCTTTGGGGAGGGTCAGGGAGGGGTTGATTGGTACAACGGCGGGATGGAACACACCACGCTTCACCTTTTGTATTCCCGCTTTTGGCATAAATTTTTATATGATTTGAAGCTGGTTCCAACCAGCGAACCGTACGCAAAGCGCACATCGCACGGAATGATACTTGCCGAGGGGGGCGACAAAATGTCTAAATCCAAAGGCAATGTCGTGAATCCGGATGATTTAATAAAAACTTACGGCGCGGATACTCTTCGTATGTATGAAATGTTTATGGGACCGTTTGACCAAGCGGTGTCTTGGAGCACCGACAGCATGATCGGTCCGCGAAGGTTTTTGGAGAGGGTTTGGAAAATGAGTTATAAAGTTATAAAGTTAAAAGTTATAAAGGAAAATAAGGAATTAGAAAGATTATTGCATCAGACAGTCAAGAAAGTCGCCGAAGATATTGAAAATATGAGATTTAATACTGCAATTTCAGCTATGATGATTTTTGTAAATGAGGTAGAAAAAAACAACTTTCAACTTTCAACTTTCAACTTTAAAACTTTTCTTCAACTTCTTTCGCCTTTCGCGCCGCATATCGCGGAGGAGCTTTGGAGTATGCTTGGGGAAAAGAAATCTATAAATAATTCCCTCTGGCCGAAATGGGACGCAAATTTTATTAAAGATAATGAAATAAAAATTGTCATACAAATAAACGGCAAACTTCGCGCAGAAATTGTGATACAAGCAGAAGAGAAAGAAGAAGATGTTAAACACCGAGTGTTTAACAATGAGACTGTTTTAAAGCATACGGCAGGCAAAGACATAAAAAAGGTTATCTACGTCAAAAACAGGCTTATCAACATTGTCATCTAATTTGCATTTTTAAATTAAAACATAGTATACTACACCCATGCGCTCAAATATATTTAACAGGCTTTCTTTTGTTTCTCTCTTTTTAGTCATGGTGCTGTTGCCGTTTTTTTTGCTACCCTTCACTAATATCCCGATTGGGATTTCTAAAGGGGTGCTTTTGGCGACGGGACTTGCTTTTTCGGTTATTTTTTGGGGTTTTGCCCGGTTTTTTGATGGTAAAATAATTTTACCCAGGTCCTTGCCTCTCTTCGGGGGCGGTCTGATTGTTTTGGTCGTTTTTCTTTCCGCTATTTTTGTGAAAGATTCAGAAGTATCCTTTTTTGGCACAATGTTTGATATCGGCTCCTTCTGGTTTATTTTTTCCGGTTTTCTTTTCATGCTGATGTGCGCTTTAGTTTTCCGCGATCAAAAGAGCGCCAGAGTAGTTTTGTTTGGAGTCATACTATCCAGCATTGTCGTCCTGATTTTCCAGACTGTCCATATGTTTTTCCCGGGAGAATTGTCTTTGGGAGTTTTGGACCCGGCTTTAAAGACAGACAATGTCATCGGTTCTTGGAATGAACTCGGGCTTTTTGCGGGCTTTTCCGCCTTGATGTCGCTTTTAATGGTTGAGTTTTTTTTAATGACCAGGCTGGAAAAATGGATACTCCGGGCGTTAATTATTCTCTCCGTGTTCTTGATTGCCGCCATCAATTTTTCGCTGGTTTGGGAGCTTCTCGGCGTCTCGGCTTTGATTATTTTTGTTTATAAAATTTCAATTTCATTCAAAGAAAAAATCGCCGAAGATGCCGGAAGCGCCACAAGCGTTAAAAAAGAAAAAACCCATTTTCCCGTGTTTTCTTTTGTGATAATCATGATTGCTCTTTTATTTTTTATGTCCGGGCAGTTTGTTGGGGGAATAATATCCTCTCGTCTGGGAGTGCAAAATACCGAAATCAATATTACCCTTCGGACCACGACGGAGGTTGCCAGGGCGGTTCTCAAAGATAATTTTTTATTTGGCATAGGTCCGAATAAATTTGGAGAAGCTTGGGCCATGTATAAGCCCGTTACAGTCAATGCGCCTATAAATGGTAATCTTTGGAACCTTCCCGTCAGTTCCGGTTCGGGACTGTTGCCTACGATAATCTCTACCACCGGTTATGCTGGCATTCTCGCATGGCTTCTTTTCTTTGGCTTATTTATATTTAGCGGTGTAAAATCAATTTTTTCCAGCATTAAAAACCGCGTAAATTGGGAAACAATGGCATTTTTTGTTTTATCTCTTTATCTTTTTGTTTCCTCTTTCTTTTACCCCGCAGGGTCGGTGACATTTTTACTAGCTCTCGCTTTTGCCGGAGTGTTTGCGGGATTGTCCGCAGGGAATAACGCCGGTGGCGATATTTCGCTTTCATTTCTGAGCGACCATAGAAAAAGTTTTTTTTCCATACTGTTCATTGTTCTTGCGATAGTTCTTTCTTCCGCTGCCTTGTTTACATATGCCGGACGCCTTGCTTCCGTTTCTTACTTTAGAGAGGCGTTAACGGTTCCGACTGTTCCGGAAGCCGTCGTTGCAATTAACAAAGCTTTAAGCTTATATCAGAATGATCTATATTTGCGCGCTTATGCGCAGATATACTTGGTGAAGCTAAATTCCCTAGCTCAAAAAAAGGAAGGAGAATTATCCGATGCGGATAAGAAAGATTTACAAACGAGCCTGGACCAAGCGGTGATCGGCGCAAAATCGGCTGTAGCGTATAACCCGAAGAATTATATAAATTTACAGGCGCTTGGTTCTTTATACGAAAACCTTGCCGCGATTGGCGTTAAGGATGCTTATCTCGGCGCAGCTGAGGCTTATAAGGGAGCTGCTACCCTTAACCCAAACAATCCCGGAATCAAGCTTTCTTTGGCTATTGCATCCAATGCTCTCAAAAAAGCGGATGAAGCTGAAAGCTATGCA
>MFTJ01000008.1:7715-24154 GCA_001786805.1 Candidatus Nomurabacteria bacterium RIFCSPHIGHO2_01_FULL_39_10
CGCTTAAACCGGATTATGTAGACGGTTGGATCGTTCTTTCGAAACTGGCAAAGAGCGCGGGCAATAATGCGGACGCGCTTTCTTATGCCAAAACAGCCCTGTCTATTTCTCCCCTTGACGAGAATTTGAAAAAATATGTTGATTTATTGAAAAACGGGAGTTCTTCCAATGTGGCTGTTCCGCCCACTTCTTCCACTCTCCCCTCCGATTCAACTCCTAAAATAAAAGATTCTTCTGTAAAGAACAAGCAATAAAAACGGAATGGATAGAATTTTGAGGATTTTTGGCAAAGAATACAGCAACATAAATCAAGCGGCGTTTCTTTTGGGTTTTTTTGCTTTTCTTTCTCAAATTTTGGCGCTTTTTCGCGACCGTTCTTTCGCTCACTTTATCGGTCCTTCTCCGGCGCTTGACGCTTACTATGCGGCTTTTCGGGTGCCGGATCTTATTTTTATCTGCATAGCGTCTCTTGCTTCTATTACCGTGCTTATTCCGTTTTTCACAGCTAAAATGAAGACCGGCACAATAACGGATGAAGCAAAAAAATATCTAAACGATATTTTCACTGTTTTTTTAATCGTAATAATATTTGTTTCTCTAATCGCTTTTTTTCTTATGCCGTTTTTAGCGCCTTTTATTACGCCGGGTTTTGATTCTGTCACACAATCAAAAGTAGTCATGCTCTCGCGCATAATGCTCCTTTCGCCCATTCTGCTCGGCCTTTCTAATCTTTTTGGGACAGTTACTCAGCTTTTCCGAAAGTTTTTTATTTATTCTTTAAGTCCGATTTTTTACAATTTTGGAATTATTATCGGCGTCATATTTTTGTATCCGATTTTTGAAATTTACGGGCTGGCGCTCGGAGTTGTTCTTGGGGCTTTTACGCACTTTGGCATACAGGCGCTGGCATCCAAGACATGCGGATTCTCTCTTAAATTTTCCTCTTCCATTAATTGGGCGGACATAAAAGCTGTTGCTCTGACATCGCTTCCGAGGACCCTTGGTCTGGCTCTTAACAATATAGCTCTTATCGCAATTATTGCCTTTGCTTCATATCTACAAGCCGGATCTATTTCAATTTTCAATCTTTCATTTAGCCTGCAGTCTGTGCCGCTTTACATCATCGGGATATCTTATGCGGTAGCCGCTTTTCCGACTTTAGCCAAGTCCGCATCTCTTGGAAAAATGGATGAATTTAAGGCTCATTTAAAATCCGCCGCGCGAGCCATAATTTTTTGGTCTCTGCCGGTCACTTTTCTTTTTATAGTGGTTCGCGCGCAGATTGTCCGAGTGATACTCGGTTCCGGAAGCTTTTCTTGGGAAAATACCCGCTTGGTTGCGGCATCGCTCGCGATTTTTTCTGTCTCTGTAATTGCGCAGGGAATGATTGCCCTCTTATCCCGGTCTTATTATGCGGTGGGCAATACAAAACGCCCTCTTGCGGTTAATTTGACTTGCTCCGTTTTAATTATAATTTTATCTTTCGTATTTACGTATCTTTTTGAGAACATGCTCTTATTCCGCTATTTCATAGAGTCTTTGCTTAAAGTGACGGATATTCCTGGTACCGAAGTTCTTATGCTGCCGCTCGCTTATTCTGCCGGCACTATTTTGAACTTTATTCTTCATTGGTATTTTGTTCGAAGGGATTTTATGAACGGCGAATCTTTTATTACCAAAACATTTTTCCAAAGTTTAGGCGCTTCATTTTTCCTAGGGCTTGTGGCTTACCTGAGTTTAAATATTTTTTCTCCTATTTTCGGCACGACCACGTTCCTCGGGGTATTTTTACAGGGATTTATTTCCGGCATTTTGGGCATTCTGGCCGCTATTTTGGTGTTGTATCTTTTAAAGAATGAAGAATTGCAGGATATTATTAAAACTTTCAAAACCAAATTCTGGCGCGCAAAAATTATCGCGCCTTCCCAAGAAGAACTTTAATATATGAAAGTAAATTTTTTAAGAATTTTATATTACTTGTGGCCTCATACAAAAAAGCATCTTTTATCCCTTTTTCTTGTTTTTTCCGCTTATGGGGTTGGGGTTGTGCTCGATGCTCTCATCAAGCCGCTGGTTTTCAAGCAAATCATTGATTTATTCGCTTCCGGTTTGGACAGGGAAGTTATTTTACAGCAGACTTTATATTTGGCTGTAGTGACATGTATAATTATATTTTTATACAATATTGGGTATCGTGTGGGTGACTACTCGGCTTCTTATTTTCAAAGCAAGGTGATGAAACGGCTACACGATTTCACTTTTGCAAGCTTAATGAAGCACTCCTACTACTTTTTTTCCAATAATTTTTCCGGAAGCATCATCGCCAAAGCAAAACGTTTTGTCAGGAGTTTTGAAACTCTTTCGGACATCATATTTTTCCAAATTTGGTTTTCCGCAGTCAATTTGGTGGGAGTTTTTATTATCTTATTTCCCAGGGTCCCGATGCTCGCGTATATATTTTTGGGATGGTCCATGTTTTACATATTTATCACCCTTATATTTGTCAGAAAAAAAATACCTTACGATATCAGAGAAGCAGCAGCCGATTCGCTGGTTACCGGGCGATTTTCGGACGCTATTTTAAATGTTTTGAACATAAAGATATTCAGCAGTGATAAAAAAGAGAAAAAAAGTTTTTCGCTAGTCACCAAAGACCAGGAAATAAAGCAAAGGCAGGCATGGTATTTTGGCAACCTTCAAAATACGGTGCAGTCTCTTTTGATGGGCGTCTTGCAAGTTGTTGTCCTTTTTATAAGCATTCAGCTATGGTACAAGGGGGAGCTGTCGCTTGGTATGCTGGTGCTCCTTCAGACATATATGCTCACACTTTTTGATATTCTGTGGAATTTGGCAAGGTCGCTTACCAAGGCGATGAAGGCATTGACCGACATGAAAGAAGTGGTTGATATATTTGATTTGCCTGTTGATATTGTTGATTCTCCAAAGCCGGAAGTTTTAAAAATACATGAAGGGCACATTGTTTTTGAAAATGTTTCCTTTGCCTACAAAGGCGGTAATCCCGTGCTTAGAAATTTTAATCTAGAGATTGCTCCAGGCGAACGCATCGGTTTAGTCGGGCATTCCGGCGCGGGAAAATCAACCATAACTAAACTTCTTCTTCGTTTTGCTGATACGACAGAGGGGATTATTATGATTGACGGGCAGGATATAAGAAATATAACTCAAAATGACCTGCGTTCGGTAATTTCCTATGTGCCACAGGAATCAATTTTGTTTCATAGGACGATAGGAGAGAATATTGCCTATAGCAAATCTGATGTAATAAAAAAAGAGATCATTGCCGTAGCCAAGAAAGCACACGCTGACGAATTTGTCTCTAAATTGCCGAAAGGTTATGACACTTTAGTAGGGGAACGGGGAATTAAGTTATCCGGCGGTGAAAGGCAAAGAGTTGCAATAGCTAGAGCAATGCTCAAAGATTCTCCTATTCTAGTTTTAGATGAAGCTACCAGCTCACTCGACAGCATTAGTGAATCATATATTCAAGAAGCTTTTGGTGAATTGATGAAAGGAAAAACGACAATAGTCATTGCGCACAGACTTTCCACTATCCAAAAAATGGACAGGATTATTGTTCTCAGTCAAGGACAGATAGTGGAAGAAGGCACACACAAAGAACTTTTACAAAAGAAAGGATTTTATTCAGACCTTTGGGAGCATCAAACAGGAGGATTTTTGGAGTAAGAATTAATTTATGGATTTAAAACATATCAGAAACTTTTCAATAATCGCGCACATAGACCACGGCAAAAGCACCTTGGCGGACCGGATGCTTGAGATTACGCATACGGTGGAAGCGCGAAAAATGCGAGACCAGGTGCTTGACTCTATGGAACTTGAGCGCGAACGGGGGATTACTATCAAGATGCAACCGGTTCGCATGGAGTACACCACACACCTCACCCCTAGCCCCTCTCCTTATAAAGGAGAGGGGGAAAAATACATATTGAATTTGATAGACACTCCCGGACATGTAGATTTTTCTTATGAAGTTTCGCGCGCTCTGAAGGCCGTAGAAGGCTCTATTTTACTTATAGACTCTACGCAGGGAGTGCAGGCGCAAACACTTACCACGCTTGCCATGGCTCGAGGAGACAGCCTTGAGGGGCAGAGGAAGATTATTCCGGTAATTTCCAAAATTGATTCACCTTTAGCTCGAATATCTGAGGTTGGGGAAGAAGTTGTAAAACTTTTGAATTGTGACCCAAATGAAATACTTTTTGTATCCGGTCGGACAGGGGAAGGGGTCAAAAATCTTCTTGAAGAAATTATCAAACGTGTGCCGGCGCCAGCCGAAAATCATCAATATAAAAATGAGGATAATGCTTTGCGCGCGCTTATCTTTGACTTTAAATATTCAAACCATAGAGGTGTAATAGTTTTTGTGCGCATTCTTGATGGTAAAGTAAAAAAAGGTGAAAATTTACTCTTTGCGGTTTCCGGCGAAAAATTTACCGCGCTGGAAGTGGGTACCTTTTCGCCGGAAGAAACTGCGCGCGAAAGTCTTTCCTCGGGAGAAATCGGTTATATTGTTACAGGCATCAAAAAGCCCGGCATTGCTTCAGTCGGAGACACAGTTACCAAGCTGTTAAATCCTATACCAGCGCTTTCCGGATACATGCAGCCGATGCCGGTGGTTTGGGCAAGTGTTTTTCCGGAAGATGCGGATGATTTTGCCCTGCTCAAGCTGTCATTGGGTAAATTAAAACTTTCTGACTCCTCTTTTTCTTTCGAAGAAGAATCTTCGGGGTCGCTCGGCAGGGGATTTCGCTGTGGATTTTTGGGAATGCTTCATTTGGAAATTATAACCGAGAGGCTGAAGCGAGAATTTAATTTGAATTTAGTTATTACGACACCCTCTATTATTTATGAAGTGGAGTATAACGGCTCCGCTCTAGGCGGGGGAAACAAGAAGGAAAAAATTTATTCTCCGTATTTTTTCCCGGATGACGGAAACATCAAAACCGTTTTTGAGCCGTGGGTCAAAGCCCGCATAATAGCGCCTTCCCAATATCTCGGCAATATTATGCAGATTTTGTTTGACCATGAGGCGGAATTGGAGGACAATAATGCCGGGGGCATTATTGTCGAAAATTTTGGAGATAACCGCGTATCTTTGTCCGTGCGAATGCCGCTTCGAGAGCTTATGCGTAATTTCTTTGATGAATTGAAAAGCACTTCTTCAGGCTATGGATCAATATCTTATGAAATGGCTGAAATGCGGGAAGCGAATGTCACTCGTCTGGACATATTGGTGGCTGATGAGATTGTGCCGGCTTTTTCCAAAGTTGTTTCTAAAAAAAGAACGGAAGTTGAGGCGGAAAGTTCTGTTTTAAAACTGGAAGGACTTTTGCCTCGGCAAATGTTTACTTTAAAAATTCAGGGCAAGGCGTTCGGGCGTATTATCTCTTCCCGCACAATGAGCGGCATGAAAAAAAATGTTACTGCTCATATGTATGGTGGCGATATTACCCGCAAAATGAAGCTTAGAGAAAAACAAAAGAAAGGCAAAAAGAAAATGAAAGAACGCGGGCGGGTGAATATTCCGCAGGATGTATTTTTGAAAATGATGCGTAACGGGGAATAGCAGCTGCTCAGTTTTACTTTATGCTGAAGATCGGGGAGTATAACAAAATCATGCTGACAATGATGAGAATGCTCACGACTGCCCAAGCTACTTGTATTTTCTTCTGATGTTTTTTATTGAAAAGCATAGTATCATATTACCATATCATGAGAAGTTTTCAACACAAAAGAGGCTGGAGGAATATTGTGCAATCAAGGCCTGTTTTGGTCTTTTTGGGTATTTTAGTTCTAATCTTTGCTTGGAGTGTGTTTGGTTTTATGGGTAAAATGCAAATAACCCGGGAAAACAGAAAAATAGCGGAAGAAAAATTAATAGAATTAGAAAAACAGAAAGAAAAACTTTTATTCGATATTGCCAAATTAAAAACAGATGAAGGAGTGGAAGAAAGCATTCGCGCAAAGTTTGGTTTGGTCAAAGAGGGAGAGGGAGTGATTGTCATCATAGACGACAAAAATCCGCCAGTAGCGCAAGAACAAGAATCAGGCGGGTTCTTTTCTTTTTTTACAAATCTATTTAAATAATATGATATACTAAAGGACATGAAAATCGTATTTTTTGGGTTAGAAAAATCAGATCAGTCCGTTTTTTTAAACTCCTTTGATGGCGCGGATGTTTCTTTTGTGGAGGAGAAATTGGATGAAAACAATACAGAGAAAGCAAGAGATGCCGATGCTGTATGTACTTTTGTGGATTCTACGATGGATAAAAATGTTTTAGATGCCTTGCCGAATCTGAAATTCATAGCCTCCCGTTCAACAGGAGTAAATCACATTGATTGCAAATATGCAGAGAGCAAAGGGATAAAAATTTCCAGCGTACCCGCCTACGGTTCTCATACTGTGGCTGAATTTACTTTCGGTCTTATTTCTAATCTCTCGAGAAATATTATAAAAGCAAATGACTACATAAGGGACTCGTCCGACTTTAATTATTTTCCCATCATGGAAGGATTTGACTTGCAGGGCAAGACTCTGGGCATTATTGGCACGGGAAAAATCGGAAAAAATGTTTTAAAAATCGCCCAAGGTTTTGCTATGAATGTGTTTGCCTATGATTTATATCCGGATTTATCTTTTGCCAAAGAAAATAATTTTAAGTACAAAAGCTTCAATGAGGTTATTTCAAGTTCCGACATTATAACTCTCCATATTCCTTACAGTAAAGAGAATCACCATTTAATAAACAGAGAAAATATTTCCCTGATGAAAAAAGGGGTTTATTTGGTAAATACAGCTCGCGGAGAGCTTATCGATACTGATGCGCTTATTTGGGGGCTGAAAGAAGGCATTATCGCCGGCGCTGGTCTTGATGTTTTAGAGGGTGAGAGGGAACTGAAAGAAGAAATTGAGATTCTTTCTTCCTCTTCAAGGTCAATGAAAATGGAGGAATACAAAATCCTTCTCGAAGACCGTATTCTTATAGATATGCCGAATGTTATTATTACCCCTCATATTGCTTTTTACACGCGCGAAGCGGTTGCCGAAATTCTTAAAGTAACTCTGAATAATATAAAAGGTTTTATTGCCAATGCGCCAATAAATTTGGTAAAATAAAATTGTGCGGGATGGGGTAATCGAAACCCCGTCTAATCCTTGGGAAGGACTCATTCTGCCACTAAACTAATCCCGCAACTTACTTAAAAATGTTAAACACCGAGTGTTTAACATTTTATTAATCTATCCAGTCCAATTCTTCTTTTAGCAATTTTGCCGTACTTGTTTCTGCAAATTCTCCATATTCCTCTTTATTTTTGAACTGTTCGCTGATTATATCAAAGACAAGCAATTCCTCAAATCTGTTTTTATTTACAAAGTCTTGGTAACTAGACCATGGGTAAATATTTTCTTTATTCAGCCACTCTCTAATTTCTCTAGGATTTCTGTGAATGTATGAAGATAGATACAAAAGCTGAGTATTATTTTTTACATGGACCGCTTTATATGGTCCCTGAAACAAATGGCCTGATTTATTATATTTTGTATTGTAATATTTAGTGTAGCTATTTAAAACTCTCTGCATGTATCTAGCTATGCCGTTTTCTTCAACCTCTTTAACGATTAAATGAAAATGATTTGGCATCAAACCAAGCGAAGCGAGCTCCACAAATCTATTTTTTACTATTTCTTGTTTTACTTCTCCTCCGATGTTAAACACCGAGTGTTTAACAAATGATTTTACTGGACGGCTGATGTTTATGAATGTGACAGGGGATTGGAAGTATAAAATTAAAAAAAGAAATCTCGCTCGGTCGGTGTTGTCGTGAAAAATCAACTGCTTTGCCATTCCACGATTAAAAACATGATAATATTCCCCCGGCGCTATTTTTATATTTCTCATGCTGGTATTATATACCATAATTTCAAAATGTTAAACACTCGGTGTTTAACAGGTTGCAGGATTAGAGGAAAATGTGATAAAATTCTGATATGCCAGGTGAATTTAAAGAGTCAAAGGGTACTGAAAATACAGAGATAGAGAGAAAAGCTAGACGAGAAAAGTTATTAAAAGCTCAGAGAGAGAGAGCACTTTCTCAAATCTTTGAGGTATTTTTTCCTTTAGATCAGGAAAGACACATGTTGGGATATTATGAATACGAAGAATGGAATATTTTTTTCCTTAAGTTGACAAAAGTAATTGAAACTTTGTTATCACTTGATTTTTTTGGAGATAATCAAAAGTTAAAAATAGAATGCCAAGAAGTTTTAGTTTTATTGAATAATAAAGACATGAATCAAAGTGAAAGGTACTCAGATTTAATAGCTAAACTTTTTCAATTATTTTTTGATAATAGAATTTTTATACAATCAAAATTACCCTAAAGTAATTTGCTTGTTTTTTGAAAAACTATGTTATACTGAAACTAGCATTTAATAATTAATTTTTTAAGTTTTATGCCAGATATAAATAAAGCAGTAACAATTTATTCAACTCCGTCTTGTCATTTTTGCCACATGGCAAAAGATTTTTTTAAGGAGAAAAATGTGGCTTTTACCGACTACAATGTAGCCGCCGACCCGGAGAAAAGGAAGGAACTGATAGAAAAAAGCGGGCAGATGGGTGTGCCAGTTATCATCATAGGCGACGAAATGGTTATCGGCTTCAATAAACCGAAAATAGTTCAATTGCTTGGACTTTAATTGTGTCCCCGGCCAGAATCGAACTGACAATTTCTTCTTAGGACGAAGAAGTTATATCCATTTAACTACGGGGACTATGTCTATAATCTAACATATTAAAAGTTTATTTGGAATTGGATTTTTTTATTTATTTTTGCTAGTATTTACTTATGTCGCCGGAGGAAAGAGAACTTTTAAATAGGAGCGTCAGGCTCGCGGAAGAGAACAATAAAATTCTGCATTCCATGAAGCGCTCTCAGCGCTGGGCTAATGCTATGAATGCATTGTATTGGGTACTCATTATTGGCGCCACTGTTGGCGGATATGTTCTTATTCAGCCATATATTGACCAGATAAAAAGTCTTTACAACGGGGCAAAAAGCGAGCTGAATAATATTAGTAACGCAATTCAGAATGTCAAGAGATAATGCCTGGGTAGCTCAGTAGTAGAGCTCTCCCCTGAAGAGGGATAGGTCGGCAGTGCGATTCTGCCCCCAGGCACCAAAAAAATTTCTAGAGAGATTTTACTTTTACGCTGTTCGTCTTATCTTTATCCACCTTTTGAAGCTTTATGGTGAGTAGTCCGTGTTTTTCTGTCGCTTCCACTTCTTCCGGCTCAACCTCCTGAGGCAGGGATATGGTGCGGGAAAATTTTCCCCAGTAGAGTTCCTTGCTGAAATAATTGTCCTCGTCTATCGTCCGTGATTCTTCGCGCTTACCCTTGATGGTAATCATGTCGCGGGCGATTGACAACTCTAAATCATCCGGCTTGACTCCGGCGACCATTGTCTGAATGATAATTTCCGTAGGCGTTTCGTAAACATCAACCGCCAACTCCGCTTCCTCGTTTTCTTCCTCAATCCAGTTATTTTCCTCTTTTTTTTCTTTTCCGTTTCCTCTGTGTCCTCCCATTGAAATCTTTTTTGGCTCTTCGTATTCTTCCTCTTCAGCGCGAACGCTTCCGGTTAATCTTTCCCAAAAACTTCTTTTTTTTTCCATCCCGTACGAAATAAAAGTTTATTTTTTCGCCTTTATTTTTGTTAAAATGATTAATTATTTTTTTTCCCGTAAGGACACGTAATGTTAATTTCGTACGGGACTAATTCATTTTCCTTACTCTTTCAAAAAGTAGCATCATAATAATAGTTACGACCCACAAGAAACCAAGCACCTTTAATACTTCTAAAAAATAGTCCGCTCCAGTTTCCTCAATCCCTATTATAAAAAAATTAAAGATACTATGCAAGCCTATAGCCAATGCAAGGCCTGCCAGAAGATAAAATTTTCTTTTAAACGCCCCCATGTGCAGGGAAATCCCCAGCGCTATGCCTAAAATTCCGCTTGAAACAGTATGGAGCAGGGTGGACCCCAAAAATCTAAATTCTCCGGTAAGAAGGCTTACCGTATTTTGTCCCATTTGGAGCGGTTTAATCAAAAATAAGGCGTTTTCAAGGGCTGCAAAGCCCAAAGCGGCTGTGATTAGATAAATTGACCAGTCCATTGGTTCATTGATATGGCCTGTTCTGGAAAGAACAATCAGCACAGCAAGGTATTTGATTATTTCTTCCGCGCTTGCATATAGCGCTATCTGACCTTCCGGCGAACTTATGTGGGTTTGTATAAATTTCTGGATTGGCAGAACAAAAACTACTCCTATTATTCCGGCAATAAAGACTATTGTGAGAAGACCTTTTGGTTCAGGATTTTTCTTGTCTTCCTTGAGCCAAAACCACAGCCATAAAAGAGAGGGGATAAGTCCTCCCAAAAACGCCAAGCCTAAAATTTTCGGGTCGCTAGTCATTTGAAGGCCACTTTTCAACCATTAGTAAATTTTTCTGTTCAGGCATCATTGACCATATTTCTTCAGTAACGAACGGCATGAACGGGTGCAGGGCTTTCAAAAGGGTAGTGAGGTGAGTAAAGAGTAAAACTTTTGCCGAATCAGCGTTTTTGTTTTCCAGAATTTTTTTCTTTGAGCGTTCAATAATAATATCCGCAAAAGTGTGCCAGAAATAGTGATAGAGTTTTTCAGCTACGATGGAAAACTTGAACTCTTCCATTTCTTTTGAAACTTCTGCAAGTATTTTTTGTAATTCTTTATCACTTTTCTTGTCTTCTTCATCCAATTTCGGCAAATTTTCCAGATTCAAATCTTTTGTCTGCTCCAAAACAAATCTAGCTGCATTCCATATTTTATTCGCGAATTTTCCGTATCCGCGGATATCATTTTCATCCAGTTTCAAATCATTACCCGGAGTGTTGCCGACGATCATCGCCATTCGCAGAGCGTCATTTCCGTATTTTTTAATGATATCAAGCGGGTCAATGGCTTTTTCACCGAGCGACTTGGACATTTTTTTGCCGTCTTTGGTGCGCACCATACCGTGCAGATAAACATTTTCAAAAGGCACTTCGTCCAAGAGATATTGCGACATCAAAATCATCCTCGCGACCCAGAAGAAAAGAATGTCATGGCCGGTCTCAAGCACCGATGTCGGATGATATGTTTTTAAGTCTTTCGTTTCCTTAGGCCATCCGAGCGTGGAAAAAGTCCAAAGACCGGAAGAAAACCATGTATCCAATGTGTCCTCGTCTTGAGTATAATGCGCGTCGCAGTATTTACAAACTGGTTTTTTCTCGCTCACTATTATTTCCACACACTTGCTTATCTCTTTTTCTTTTCCGGTTTTCGGTATACATATAGGCTCGTGATACCAGACGGGGATTCTGTGCCCGTACCAGATTTGCCTCGAAATGCACCAATCGCGCAGATTTTCAATCCAATTAAAATAAACTTTTTCAAAGTGGTTCGGAATAATTTTTATTTTTTTCCCCCGCACTGGCTCGAGCATCAATTCTTTTAGTGATTTATTATTCCGAGAGGAGATTTTTTTGTTTACATCCACGAACCATTGGAGCATTATTTGCGGCTCAATAATTCCACCGGTGCGTTCGGCGGTAGCGACTCGGTTTACATAATTTTCATCCACCGAAACCAGCAATCCTTTTGCTTTTAATTTTTCAACAATTTTTTCCCTAGCATCGCTGATTTTCATTCCGACAAATTCTTGCGCGACCGGAAGCAGTTTGCCAAATTTATCAATTATTTGTTCTTTATCCAGTTTATATTTTTCTGCCAAAAGAAAGTCCGCGTGAGAATGGGAGGGGGTAATAGTCATCACACCGGTGCCGAATTCCATATCCATCATTTCGTCTTTTATAATCGTCGCTTCAATAGAGCCGTTTATCCATTCTACCGTTATTTTATCAAGATGTTTCCATTTTTTGTATCTTTTGTCATCCGGATGCATGACGACATATTTATCGCCGAATTTTGTTTCTGGTCTGACTGTGTATATTTCAAAAGGACCGTATTTGAATGTATAAATTTTGCTTTTTCTTTCTTCATAAACAATTTCGTCGTCGGAGATAACTGTTTGGCCTTTGGGGTCCCAGTTTACGATGCGGTGTCCGCGGTAAATAAGTCCGTCATCGTACATTTTCTTAAATGCTGTTTTTATCGCTAGATTTCTTTTTTCATCCAGCGTGAACGCTTCCCGAGACCAGTCGAGCGAAGCCCCCATCTTTTTGCATTGGCTAACAATGGTGTCGTGCGATTCTTGCGCGAATTTTTCCACCCGTTTCAGAAATTCTTCGCGTCCGAGGTCGTTTTTACGCAGGCCTTCTTTTTCTAAAAGCTTTTCCACTTTCGATTGCGTGGCAATAGCCGCATGGTCTGTGCCGGGAAGCCAGAGCGTCTTCTTGCCCTGCATCCGCTCAAAGCGCACCATAATGTCCTGTATGACGAGCATCAGTGCATGTCCGGTGTGCAGATTGCCTGTAACATTTGGTGGCGGTAAAACTATCGAAAAATGCGGAGCGTCTGCTCTTGTTGCTCCTTTTTCTATACATACATCCGGATTAAAAAAACCGCTATCTTCCCATAGCTTGTAGATTCTTTCTTCTGTTTCTTTTGGGTTGTATGGCTTTTTCAGCTTTTCTCCCATACATCAATAATATCAATTAAAGCTTTAAATTACCAGTTGCTTTTATACTTTCCGGCTTCGGCACTTTCTTTTTGTTTTTTATGTAATTTAAGTATCCGGCAATGCCGATCATCAGTGAGTTATCTCCGGAGAGTTCTTGGGTAGGAACAAAAAGTTTTATTTTTTTTCCAGTTATTTTTTTTATTTTTTTTCTTAAATATTTATTAGCCGCCACTCCGCCGGCTACGATCAGAGTTTTTGCTCCGTATTTTTCCATCGCTTTTTTTGTTTTATAAACCAAGCATTCTGTCGCCGCGTTTTCAAATTCCAGGGCTATCTTGCTCGCCACTTCAGGAAACATTCTTACAAACTCCAGTTTGTTGGTATGTTGTTTGTTTTGTTTTAGAAAGTCGCGGATTAAGTAAAGAACCGCAGTCTTCAATCCGGCGAAAGAAAAATCAAAATTTTTGCTGTGCAGCATGGGGCGAGGGAGGGCAAAAGAAAAACAATCTTTGCGGGGTGTCTCGCAGGCTGGCGAGCTGAGAGGCAACGCTCCGCGAGCACGCGGAGATAGCGACCCTGCAAAGATTGGTTTTTCTTTTGCCCTAAGCTTTTCCGCCAATTTTGAAATCTGCGGACCGCCGGGGTAGGGAAGGTCAAGCATTCGCGCCACTTTATCAAAGGCTTCGCCGACAGCGTCATCCAAGGTTTTGCCGATGATTTCATAATCCATCCATTTTTTCATAAGCACTAGCTGTGTATGCCCGCCAGAAACAAGTAGGGAAATAGCAGGAGTTTTTATCTTGGGTATTTTAAAACTGCCTTTATCTTTTCCAAAAACTGAAAGTACATGCCCTTCCATGTGGTTTACGGGGATGATTGGAACGGCATTCCGCCGACCGGCGGACCATTTTTCCGCTAAATCTTTTGCAAAAGTAATTCCTTCCCAAAGGCACATTTCCAGACCCGGACCGTATGTGACGGCTATGGCATCTACGGGCGTTTCTTTTTTATCTAATTTTGCTTGTTTCAAACTTGCCTCCAACACAATAGGCAAATTTTTAGCATGTTCTCTTTTTGCCAGTACCGGATAAACTCCGCCGTATGGAATGTGTATATTTATTTGCGAATTTGAATTGTTCGCCAGCACCTTAAAACTAGCATTTGTCGCACCCCTTTTAACTTTCAATATGCTTATACATGTGTCGTCGCAACTTGTTTCAATACTTAAAAGCCTCATGTGCGCGGTGAGGGGATTGAGCCCCCGACCTACCCCACGTCAAGGGGTCGCTCTACCACTGAGCTAACCGCGCTTATACTCCTACTTTTTAAGATATTAGCATTTTTGCCTTGATTCTTTCAAGCGCCAAAATAAAGGCGCCCATGCGCAAGGAGGTTTTTGATTCGTGGGCTTTTTTCATTATCTCCTCGGCGTTATTTTTTATTATTTTCTCCAGTTTTTTAAAAACTTCTTTTTCACTCCAATGCTCATTTTTTAAATTCTGCTCCCATTCAAAATAAGAAACTATTACGCCTCCGGAATTTGCCAAGATGTCCGGAACTACAGGAATTTTTCTTTTCAGTAAAATTTCATCAGCTTCCGGCGTTGTCGGTCCGTTCGCAATTTCTAAAATTGCCCTAGTTTGTACATTGCCCGCATTTTCGGCTGTGATTTGATTTTCAAAAGCGGCAGGTATTAGTACATCGCACTTTGTTGCCAGTAGTTCGGAATTGGCAATGTTTTTACTCTCGGGGAAGCCGAAAATATTGCCGGTCTTTTTTTTGTATTCCACAAGCTTGGGAATATTGAGACCATTTGGATTATAAATTCCTCCTTTTGATTCTGAAACTGCGATGACTTTATGTCCGGCTTTGCGCCAAATGATTGCGGCATAGCTTCCCGCATTGCCAAAACCTTGGATTGCTACTTTGCATTTTTCAGGCAAATTCAGTTCTTTTTTAAATGCTTCAAATGCATAAAAAGCTCCTTGCGCTGTGGAAGTGTTGCGCCCCTCTGAACCACCCTTGTCCAAAGGCTTGCCTGTAATCACCGCCCTTGTTTTTTCGCCCGTAATTTTTTCAAATTCATCCGCCATCCAGTCCATTATCTCCGGCGTGGTGTTTACATCCGGCGCTGGCACGTCTTTATAAGACCCCAAGATATCCGAAAGTCCGCGCACCCATCCGCGCGAAAGCCGCTCCAACTCTCCTTTTGACAATTCTTTTGGGTCAACAGTAATTCCGCCTTTGCTACCGCCCATCGGAATGCCGGTCACGGCGCATTTGAGAACCATCCAAAAAGCAAGCGCTTTCACTTCGTTTATTTCAGTATCGGGATGATACCTGATCCCGCCCTTGTATGGTCCGAGCGCGTTGTTGTACTGCACCCGGTAGCCTTCAAATGTCTTCACGGAGCCGTTGTCCATTTTTACCGGAATTTCTATTTTGATATTCCTGTCGGGAGTTTTGAGGCGGGCGATGAAGCCATTGCCGAAATTTTTTATTTTAGCAACTTTGTCTAACTGCGCCATTGCGTTTTGAAAAGGATTTTGCATGTATATAATTATATTATTAATTTTTCCAATATTTCCAGTTCCTCTTTGGAATTTACACCCAAAGCTTCCTTTGGGTCTATTTCTATTGATTCTATTTTGTTTTTTTCCTGCATGGCTATTTTTACCAAATCGGTCAAGTAGTATTCTTTTTGAGCGTTATCAGTTTTTAGGATTTTGAGGTGACTCCAAAGCCATTTTGCTTCAAAACAAAAATAGCACGGATTTAATTCTCTCACTTTTTTCTCCTCATCATTTGTGTCTTTATATTGAACATCTCTTTCTATCTCTCCGTTTTCGTTTCTGACTATGCGCGAAAAATTTTTATAAAACACAGCTCGCCAGCTTTCAAAATCCGGCACCGTAAAAGTTGCCATTGTAATTTTTCCTTCGGACTCCAGATGTTTTTTCATCAATTTTTTTATCGTCTCCGGGCTGACAAGCGGGTGGTCTCCATAAAGCACTATTATATGGTCTGCACTATTTTCAAGTATTTTTTGCGCCGCCATCACCGCATGCCCGGTGCCTAATTGCTCGATCTGTATGGTGTAATCATAACCCCCCCCCAGCTCTTTCATAACCGTCTCCTTGCCGTATCCGACGACAATCACGGGTTTCTCGTCAATACCGGAGGTTTTAACTGAAGCCAGTAAATGCTTTATCAAAGATTCTCCCCGGACTTTTGTGAGAACCTTCGGCAGTTCGCTCTGCATTCTGTTGCCTTTTCCTCCGGCTAAAATTAAGATTTTTACCTTTTTATCCATGCTCCCGATTATACTCGGTAGTTGGATTTTAATCAAAGGAGGGGGGGAGCTGAGCAAGGACTACCCTTGCTCAAATTGCTCAAAAAAGTAGAAACTTAAAGATACATTCTATTTTGCAACTAATTTGTGACTCTACCGAGAATCGCACTCGGATTCCGAGCTTGAAAAGCTCGTGTCCTAACTATTAGACGATAGAGCCAATTTCTATATCTTATATTATTTTTGAAAAAATCGCAAAAAGTGTTAGATTAAAACCTAAGGAGGGTTCGCCTAATGGTATGGCACTGGTTTCGAAAACCAGCGGGAGTAATCCCTTACAGGTTCAAGTCCTGTACCCTCCGCCAATTTTCAGAATTCGGATTTTGGGCGATTGTTGCCTCGCCCCGCCAAAGGCGGGGCTCGGCTTCGGCAAG
>MFTJ01000009.1:0-2110 GCA_001786805.1 Candidatus Nomurabacteria bacterium RIFCSPHIGHO2_01_FULL_39_10
GACAAGCCGCAGGCATTCATATGCTTGCTAATTGCAAAAGCGGGCTCTCTAAAGTCATAAACGGCTGTAATCGCCGCTTCTGTGTCTATCAGGTTGTTATACGAAAGCTCTTTACCCTGAAGCTGTATAAAACTTTCTTCCAAGTTTCCCACAAACTCTGCTTTTTGGTGCGGATTTTCGCCATAGCGAAGCGGAATAGTGTCAAGGACCGTCCTTGACATATTTTTGTCAAAGACGGTCTTTGACATGGGTATATTTTGGAAGTATTCGCGAATAGCGCTGTCGTATTTACTCGTGACTTCAAAAGCATTACCCGCAAATTTTTTGCGTTGTTCTAAAGAAGTCTCTGCGCCTTGTTCTAGTATTTTGCAAAATACTTGATATTGATTTTTAGAAGGAATTACAACAACATCATTAAAATTTTTCGCCGCCGCGCGGATAAGAGCGATACCGCCAATATCTATTTTTTCAATAATTTCTTCAGGAGTTTCCCCATTTGCCAAAGTTTCCTCAAATGGGTAAAGGTCAACGATGACCAAATCAATGTCTTCTATTTTATGCTTAGCTTTTTCTTTCTTATCTACTTCATTATCTCTGCGATTTAAAATCCCGCCAAAAATTTTCGGTTGCAATGTCTTTACTCTTCCGCCAAAAACAGCGGGAAAATTCGTGATTGTTTCCACTTCCGTCACAACTACACCCAATTTTCTGATAAATTCAGCCGTTCCACCTGTTGAAATTATTTTTACATTATGTCTCTCAAGGAGTTTGACGATCTCTTCAAGTCCGTCTTTATTAAAAACCGAAATTAAAGCTGAATTAATTTTTTTGGTCATTTTTGATATTCTCCTATAATAATTTTAAGAAAAGTGGGTTCCCTGTCCTTATGTCTCCGAGGGCGTATTTTCTAAAATTATTGATAGGAGAATATTATCATATTATTCAAATTCTGTCGTGGCCGGAGGTTTTGGGGTCATATCAAAAAATACGCGGACTATGTCTTTGTGCTTGGTGAGCGCGCTGGTGATTTCTTCCACCACGGACTGCGGAAAATAAAAACCTTTGGCGGTCATAAAGTCGGATGTTTGTATGGCGCGAACAGCGATAGAATGACCATATACGCGCTCATCGCCTTTCACTCCCACAGAATTGATGCCGAGAAGCGCGACGATGAGCTGGGAGATATTTTTTTCAATGTTGTGTTTTTTAAGAATATCGCTGACGGTTTTATCAGCTTCTCTCACAAGCTCTATTTTTTTTTTGGAGACAGGCGTACCCACGACTCGCAAATATAAGCCGGGACCCGGAAATGGATTCCTTTCGTAGATAGCCGGAGGAAGTTTCAGGGCGCGAGCGAGTTCGCGGACTTCGTATTTAAATAAATTTCGGAATGGATGCAAGTCTTCCACTTGCCAATCAAGCCCGACATTGTGATGCGTTTTTATCATCATAGATTCCCCTGCCTTACCGGACTCTATGATGTCCGTGGCAAGAGTCCCTTGCACAATAAAGCCAGCATCATATTTAGCAATTTGCTCTTCAAAAATCTTTTTGTAAACTTCCCGAAATTTTCCGCGCTTTTCTTCTCCGTCAATTGTTGTACTGATATTTTTTATAAAATCTTTTTCGGCGGGAATTATTATCAAATTTTTAACGCCAGCGCTCTTGGAATTCGCTTTTATTTCTTCAAATTCTCCCGCCCGCACTCCGCCGGTATCAATAGCTACGCAAATCAGTTTTTCTTTTAGGATGGGAGCGAGTACAGCCACGAGAGTCGTGGAATCCACTCCGCCGGAGAAACCCAGAATCAAATTTTTCTTTTCCGCTTTTTCAACAACGTTCAGGACTTCTTTCTGAATTTCATGAATCAAATTTATAGGATCCCAGTCTTTTTTACAGCCGGAAAGATTCAAAAAGTTCTGCAGTATTTTTTTGCCTTCTTTCGTATGCGCGACTTCGGGGTGAAATTGGATTGCGAGTACCCGATTATTTTTGTTTGCCATTGCCACGAAGCCTCCGGAAGTGGCAATCTCCGTAAAACCTTTCGGAAGTTTAGTTACTGTATCTCCGTGGCTCGTCCAGACTTGTGTTTTTTTCGGAACGCCTAGGA
>MFTJ01000009.1:2130-13253 GCA_001786805.1 Candidatus Nomurabacteria bacterium RIFCSPHIGHO2_01_FULL_39_10
CAATATTCTATATTCTTTTCCTTCAATATCCAGCGACTTCGGAATCCCCGGAGCGCCTTCACTATGCACACTCCAATTACTACCGGATAGAATAACTGCTTTAGGATTTTCATTTTTGAGCCATAGTTCTGCCTTCTTTGGCGGGAGTATTACACTACGTACGCCAAGTTCGCGAAGCGTTCGTCCTATAACCAGCGTGTACTGGCTTCCGTAGTCCACAATTAGTATTTGTATCTTATCCATAATGTGCTATTATACACAATATATTATGGTTGCGAAAGTAGGAGAAAAATTCACAGAGGGTCTCACCTACGACGATGTCTTACTTGTGCCTCAATACTCCGAAGTTCTGCCTCGGGAAGTAGATATCAGTTCTCTGCTGACTAAAAAAATAAAACTTAATGTGCCGATTGTTTCCGCCGCGATGGATACTGTTACAGAAGCATCTATGGCTATAGCCATGGCGCAGGAAGGCGGCATTGGAATCATTCATAAAAATATGACTATTGAAAAACAGGTGGCAGAAGCGCGCAAGGTAAAGCGTTCGGAGTCCGGCATGATTCACGACCCGATTACTTTGTTTGAAAAAGCATTGGTAAAAGAAGCTTTTGCCATTATGCAGGAAAACAGAATTGGCGGCATACCGATAGTTGATAAAAATATGCTGCTCCTCGGAATTATCACAAACCGCGATTTGCGGTTTCAGAAAGATTTAGAAATACCCGTCGGGCAAATAATGACAAAAATAAATCTAGTAACTGCCAGCATGGGCACAGATTTAGTTCAAGCGGAAAAAATACTTACCAAATATAAAGTTGAAAAACTGCCCTTGGTTGACAAAAACAATAAACTTGTCGGTCTGATTACTTACAAAGACATAATGAAGGTAAAATCCCGCCCAAATTCCTGCAGAGACAGTTTGGGCAGACTGCGGGTAGGCGCGGCGGTGGGGGTAACAAAAGACACTCTGGAAAGAGTAAAAGCGCTTGAACAAAATGGAGTTGATGTGGTTGTTATTGATACCGCTCACGGTCATTCAAAGGGTGTGATTGAAATGCTTAAGAAAGTAAAAAAAGAATTTCCTAAACTGGAAGTGATTGTCGGAAATATCGCCACAGCCAAAGCGGCCCGCGATTTAATAAAAGCTGGAGCTGATGGAATCAAGGTAGGCATCGGGCCGGCCTCAATCTGCACCACTCGGGTGATTGCCGGCATAGGTTTCCCGCAATTTTCGGCTGTATATAATGTCGCGCAGGCGGTCAAAGGAAGAGGTGTGCCGATTATTGCCGATGGAGGAATCAGATACAGCGGAGACATACCAAAAGCTTTAGCCGCCGGAGCAAGCTCAATCATGACTGGCTCGCTTTTTGCCGGAGTTGAGGAATCCCCGGGCGAAACAGTTCTTTTTGAAGGCAGAAAATACAAGACATACCGCGGCATGGGCTCAATTGAAGCCATGCAGCAAGGCTCCAAAGACAGATATTTTCAAGATGCCGAAGACGAAATTAAAAAGCTTGTGCCCGAAGGCATCGTCGGCAGAGTTCCCGTCAAAGGCAAGCTTTCTGAAGTGGCGTACCAGCTAGTGGGGGGACTTCGAGCCGGCATGGGATACTGCGGAGCCAAAGACATAAAAAATCTGCAGGAAAAAGCGCAATTCGTAAAAATCACCCACTCCGGCATAAAAGAAAATCATCCGCACGATGTCGTTATTACTAAAGAGGCGCCCAATTATAGCGTAGGAAATTAGCCTATTTTATATATGAAAAAACTTGCGAAGAAAGAAGGCTTTATTGACGCAGTCTTCGGACTGCAATGGGGAGACGAGGGAAAAGGAAAAAATATAGACGCGCTTCTCCAAAAAGGAAATTATTGCGCAGTCGCGCGCTTTCATGGCGGAGCGAATGCCGGACATTCAATCAAATTAGGAGAAAAAACTTTTGTCGGGCATATTGTGCCCTCGGGGTGTTTTCATAAAAATATAGAGTTTTATATCGGCAGTGGCGTTGTTGTGGACGCGGTTTCCCTGATTAAAGAAATTTCTGAGCTGAAGGAGCTCGGTTTTGATGTCACTAAACGTCTTTATATTTCTAACCGCGCTAAATTAGTTTCTTATCTGCATCCGTTTTTAGACCAGGCGGATGAACACAAGAGAAGCAAACTCGGGGCAAAAGTTGGCACCACTTCGCGGGGCATCGGTCCGGCTTATAGCGATGTGCGGATGAGGAGGGCTCTTCTCATCGGCGATGTCCTTCTGCCGGACTTCGAGGAAAAAGAAAAAGACCTTTCGGAATTTCACACTAATCTTTTAAATATGTACAAAGAAAAGTACGGTTTTGAAATTGATTCGGTAAAAATAAAAGAAGCCAAAGAAAAATGGGACAAATCCGTAAAAGAGATGAAGAAACTGCAGGTTTGCGATTCGTCGTTTTTAATACGCAAAAGATTATCCGAAGGGAAAAATATTTTGGCGGAAGGCGCGCAGGCTGTGATGCTTGATATTGATTTCGGTGATTACCCGAATGTGACCGCCAGCAATACTCTTCCAGCAAACGTCTGTCTCGGGCTCGGAATTCCTCATAAATATTTACGCCATGTCTATGGCGTAATGAAAGCTTATACGACTAAAGTCGGCGGAGGAAGTTTTCCTCCCAGAATCAAAGATGAAGCTCTAGAAAAAGCTTTTCAAAAAGCTGGCAATGAATTCGGAGCGACCACCGGACGGTCCCGAATGTGCGGCTGGCTGGATCTTTTTGCGCTTCGCTACGCCATTGGTCTATCCGGCGCCAATAAAATTTTCATAAATAAAGCAGATATTTGTCTCACTGATAAAGTGAAAGTTATTACCGGCTACAAGTCTGGAGGAAAAATCTTGAAAGAATTCCCTCTTTACTTAAACCAAGTGACTGGTGTTATAACCGAGACAATACCGGGCTGGGGCGATGCGAATCACGGAGAGAAAAACAAGAAAAAACTCTCCCCCGAACTTGCTTCATATTTGAATTACATCAAGAAAAAACTCTCTGACCTGAATGTAAAAATAATCTCCGTCGGCACAGGCAAAGACCGCGAGGATTTCTTTAATTGGGATAAGTAGTAATTAAGTTTAACTAATTTAATAATAATACAATGGCAACGGTCGTGGCTATTATACTATTAAGATAGTTTTGATAATTCAAGAGCTTTTTTGCCTATATCTTTTCTATACTGCATTCCTTCAAAAGATATTTTGGAAATTGCTTCATAGGCTTTGTCTAGGGATTTTTTCAGGCTTTTTCCTGTCGCGCTTATCCCAAGCACTCGCCCGCCATTAGTTGTGAGGTCTTGCATCACAATTTTTGTACTGGCGTGGAAGATTACGATATCACCACCCCCTACCCCCTCCTTCACAAGGAGGGGAGGAATTCCCGAAATCATTTTCCCCTTTTCACAACTTCCCGGATATCCGCCGGAAGCCAAGGCGATATTGCAAGCGTATGTATTTTTTTTCCATTTTATTTTTAAATCAGCGATTTTACCATCAATGCTGGCGTCCAAAATATCCAAAATATCTGTATCCAGCAGTCTCATATATGTTTGTGCTTCCGGGTCGCCAAATCGCGCATTGAATTCAAAAACCCTCGGACCTTCTTTTGTTAGCATTATTCCCGGATACAATATACCAACAAAAGGTCTGCCCTCTTTAGCCATTCCTTCTAAGGTCGGAGCGACAATTTTTTTTTCAATTCTTTTCATAAGTACATCATTTACAAAAGGAAGCGGCGCGATTACTCCCATTCCGCCGGTGTTGGGCCCCGCATTGCCGTCAAAAATGCGTTTATGATCTTGTGAACTTGGAAACATTTTAAAGTTTTTTCCATCGGAAATAGCGTGAATAGAAATTTCAGTGCCTTTAAGATATTCTTCTATTACAACTTCATTCCCTGAAGCGCCAAAAATTTTATCTATGAATATTGCATGAAGTGTTTTAATCGCTTCTTCTTTAGTCTGTGCGACAGTTACGCCTTTGCCGAGCGCGAGCCCGCTTGCTTTGATGACTACAGGCACCGAACCTTTCTCAACATATTTTTTCGCTTTTTCAAAATCATTAAAAACTTCATATTTTGAGGTTGGAATTTGATGTCTTTTCATAAAGTCTTTAGCATAAGCCTTTGACCATTCAAGCTCGCTCGCGGCTTTGCTTGGTCCCCAAACTCTTAAGCCCGCTTTTTGGAATTCATCTATTGTACCTATAGCTAAGGGGTCATCAGAAAGCACGAGCGTCAAATCAATTTTCTCCCCGCCTGCATCGCTACGCGAAGCATTGCGGGCAGGTTTTTTCGCAAATTCTAAGAGTTTTGTGGTTTCCGTCTCTTTAATATCCAAATTCGTGCCAAGTTGCGCTGTTCCAGCATTTCCCCGCGCAAAGAATAATTCCCCAGCGCGAGGCGATTGCGCTATTTTCCACCCGAGCGCGTGTTCTCTTCCGCCGCCCGCTCCGATTATTAAAATTTTAAGAACCTCACTCTTACTCCCTCTCCTGTCAAGAGAGGGCTGGGGAGAGGTTAATTTTCCCAAAACTTCCACATACATTTCATTTTCTTTTTTCTTCAGTCTTGTATATAAAGAATCAACGGTATCACCAGTTTCTATTTTTTCAAAAGTTCTACCCAAAACTGGTCCGAAATCAAAATTCAAGGTTAAGAAATGTATGGACGAGCCGGCAAAGGTGGATTTTTGGTCCAAGAAATTTTGGATAGCTTTGGTGGTGAGCATTCCTTTATTCCAAAGTGCAGGGGTGCTATCAGGATTTCCCACAACTCCGTTGACTGTATCTGGAATTAACCCCGGATGCAAATTTAAAATTTTATTCGAAAAAGCCAAAATAACTTCATCTAAAATAATTTGCTTCCAGCCAGCGAGGCAAATATAATCCGGAGCTATTTTCTGCAAGAGCGGAAGCAATGCTTCTTTTTTTGGGCATATTTCTATTCTTAGATTATGTTTTTTTGCGCGTTCAAGAGCAGGAGTATTTTCTTTGTCGGAAATAACTGCGCTTATTTCAGATTTGATTTTACCTTCATTAACTCCATCAATTATTGCTTGCAGATTTGTGCCCATACCGACATCAGACACTAAAACTGCCAATTTTTTATTTTTTTGGAACATCATAATTCACCTCATCTTTTCGTTCTTTGAGGTCAATAGGATAAATGCCCGTGAAGCATGAAGTAGACAAGTGTTCTTCCGGTAGGCCGATAGATTTTATTACTTCAGAAAGCGAAAGATAATGCAGAGAAGTTGCTCCAAGAAACTTGCTAATTTCTTCAACGGTTTTGGAAGATGCAATCAATTTATCCTGATTAGGCGTATCCATGCCGTAAAAGTCCGGAAAACGGATAGGTGGCGAAGAGATGAGCAGGTGTACTTCTTTTGCGCCCGATTTAAAAAGTGTCTTTACTAATTTTTGGCATGTATTTCCCCTAACGATAGAGTCATCGAGAAGCGCTATTTTTTTACCTTTTAAAACAGAGGGTAAAGGTATGAGCTTGAGCGCGACGCTTTTTCGGCGGGATTTTTGGTCCGGTTCGATGAAAGTTCTGTGTACATATCTATTTTTTCCCAAAGCCATTTCCATGGGAATGCCAGAAACTTGACTGTATCCAATAGCAACAGGCATTGCTGTGTCTGGTACTGGCACAATAATATCTACATCAACTTTAAATTCCCGAGCCAAGGCTTTGCCAAAGTTTTTTCTGACTTCATATATTAATTTTCCGTTTACCATGCTATCTGGACGGGCAAAATATATATATTCAAAAATATCATGTTTTGGAGTAGCCTTTGCCAGTTTTACACTCTTGACCCCGTTCTCATTTATAATTACCATTTCCCCCGGCTTAATATCTCTCACAAATGTCGCGCCGATGGTTTGCAGGGCGCAGGTTTCGGAGGCAACGATGTGTCCCCCGTCTATTTTTCCAAGCGAAAGCGGGCGCATGCCATAACTGTCTCGGAGCGCGACCAAAGTATTTTTATTCATCATTACTAACGAAAAACTTCCGGAGAGCAGAGGGAAAATTTTCTCTACAGATTCCGGAAGCGACTTGCCTTCTTTTATATAAAAATTAATGGCATCGGTGATCAATTCTGAGTCTGACCTATTGTTTTGTAAAATGTTATTCTTTGAGAGAAATTTTTCTAGAAGTTTAACGCTTGGCAAGTTGCCGTTATGCGCGAGGGCAAAAGTATGTTCAAGATTGAGAACCGGCTGGGCATGGTCTAGGGCGCTGCCGCCGGAGGTAGAATATCTATTGTGTCCTATGCCTATATATCCTTTTAAATTTCCAATATCCTTTTCCTTATAAACTTGAGCTACTAGACCTGCGCCTTTATGAGTGTGAAGCTTTTCGCCGTCGCTGGTGGTTATGCCGGAAGCTTCTTGTCCCCGATGCTGTAGGGCAAAGAGAGCAAAAAAAGCGAGTCGGGAAACAGGCAACCCCTTACCGTATATGCCTACGATTCCACATTTTTCCTTAAGCTCTTCCATTTATTTTTTGAAGTAGTTAACTGCGTTTTTAAAAATTTCTAATCCTTCACCCTCTTTCTTCCCTTTCTTGTTTTTATACCACATAGGGCTTTGGTGGGCAAACATTGCTCGCTCCGGATGAGGCATCATCCCTAGAACCCTCCCACTATACGCCAAAACACCGGCAATGTCATGATCTGAGCCGTTTGGGTTTTTCTCAAGATTTTGAAATTTACAAATGTCTCCTTTTGTGTACACAAAAGCAACCTGTTTTTTCTTTTTCAGAATTTCATATTCTTTCTCAGAAATAACATAATGTCCTTCTCCGTGCGCGATTGGCACTGATAATTTTTTGATTCCTTTGAGCCAAGGGCTTCTTGCCCCGCCTGACCCTAGGCGGGGTGAACCAACCACTTTCAAATCCAACCATCGGTCTATATATTTACCATTTTTATTATATGTCAGCGCGCCGGGAACAATTCCAAGATTGGTAATAATTTGAAATCCGTTGCAGATGCCGATGAGAAGAGTATCGCGGGATAAAAATTCCGCCAGCTCTTTCGCCAGATGATTTTTAAATTTATTGGCATAAGCCTTGCCACTGCCCGTGTCGTCCCCATAAGAAAACCCTCCAGGAAAGACTAAAATCTGATATTTCTGGAGCATTTTTGGTTTGGCAATTAAATCATTAATATGTACTATATCCGCCTGCCCGCCAGCCAATTCAAAAGCGAATTTTGTTTCTTCTTCGCAGTTCAGCCCATATCCGGAAAGTATTATGATTTTTGGTTTATTTTTTTTCATATACGCTATAGCTGATATCTAATATACTTCCTGTTGATAACACTTTTCACAATATACCATATCTGGTCTCTCTGGTGCATAGGTCGTTTTGAACTCTACCTCACACTTTTTCTCTGCATGAAAATGACTATTTTTCTCACACATGCACATTCTATCCCAAAGTTTAAGCGGATTTCTTAAATTTATGCGCGCATAGTGCCGACAATTAGGGCACAATCTAGGCAGAGGCAAATTCATTCGCTTGTAGAATTTAAATTCCTCTGGAATTATTTTAAAAGCTTCCGTGCATTGGTGTTTGCATGTGCCAGCATGACCGCATGCAATAACTTTGCCGATTACATCTCCACTCACATCGTTAATATTATCTGGTATGTCTTTATTTTCTATGTCAATTTTATAATTTCTTTCTTCTGTGTCTTGCCATGAATACCCTTGTTTCAATGCCTCCTTTTTTGTTAATGGAAAATATTCTTGAGCAATAGTTTCGTTGTAAGCAAATGGTGAAAGTTCAGATGGAAAGAATTCCCCGTATTCATAAATTCTACCTTTTTTATCTATATACGGCACTATCTTCATATGCTGTATTATTTTCGGCAAAAGTTTCTCATATTCTTCTTTTGTGTATTGTTTATTTAAAATGCAGTAACTCTTTTTACGCAAGCCTTCACAGCCCAAAATATTTGAACATTCTCCGCATTCTTCATTGTAACGGGCATTTTGATTAAAAAGATTTCTCATACCAAAAGCCAAATTTGAGCCGCCAAAACCATGGGCAATCTCGTAAGCAAGCTCGCTGTTCCAGCCCTGAAAGGAGGTGTCGTAAACATCTTTCGCATGATTTCTGATGTAAAATAAATATTTAGAGTCTTCTGTTTGCGTGGAACTAAAAGATGCATGGCTATTTCTGGATTCTGATAAGTCATCTCCATCAGAATTTACAGATTTATAAATACGAGCGTAACGATGAGGCAAAGATAATTCCAGTTCTGATATTTTTTTTAAAAATTCATTGTGTTTCTCATAACTTCCCTGATTTTCTGCTATAAATTTGTCATAATCCTCTTTTGAATATGGTTGGTTGAAAATATAATGCTGTTTGTTTACCAGACTGACACAGCCAAAACAATTTATGCAGTTTCGACAGTCCACCAAATAAGAACTATCTACGCAGTCTTGAGAATACCTGCTAAAAAATAACTTGTTAGATGTTTTACATTCAAAATTTTCATAACTAAATTCTACTTTTTCACAAAAAGCGATATCTATTGAGTCGCGCGATTTTTGAATTTGATTGCCAAAATAAACCCTTTCATTTTCTGCTCCTCCAAATAAAAGATAGCATTCTTTAAAATCTTTGCCATAGTTACAATAATCGCTTGAAATAAAATTCTCTCTATATAAATTTGCTCTCGGGACTGCTTTTTGAAGTGATTGCCATTGAGAAAAAAAGGGAATAGAAAAATCATACTTGCGTCCGTAGCTCATCACATTCCATTTGTCGGAAAACCAGCAATCGTAGCAATAAACTGTGAAAGGTCGGTCTTTATGATACAGGCTTATAATTTGCTTTTTACACAAAGCGCACTCGCGTCTGTAAAAGACTCTGTTGTTTCTGAAAAGCAGTCTTCTCTGAAATCTGCAATCAGGGCAAAAAGTCGGCGGAGAAACTTTTATCTTTTCATAAAAAGAAAAATCATCCGGCTCTATTATGAAATTACCTTTACAATTCTGGCATACCACATTTTGTGATTTATATTCCATATCTTTTTTACAGCCTGCCCTGTACGAAGCTTTGCTTTCGTTCGGGGTTTTGACATTTTTTTGTTTCGCTTTTCATGATAGTATAATAGACACGACCGTTGCCATTGTGCTATTTTGATTATAATTTTTTTGGACCATATAATTCTAAAAGTTTTTCTCTTGATATCTTTGTTTTTTCTGTGAGTTTACCATTTACATCAAGAATTACCTCAAAACCAAGAGTAGCTAAGATTCTGTGTTTTTCTTGCACTAAAGAAGAATACCCAATTACTTCTCTGATATCCGCCAGTTCTTTTTCAGTTATCATTTTATTTGCCAAAACCCTCAATCCTTCTTTAAATGATTCCAAAAACGATTTTGCATTTTCAAAGAAAGTAATCGGTATATGCAAAACCGCTTGATTTTCTATGATTTCAAAACATAAACCTCTGCTTAATTCCTGATACCCCTTTCCTTGTATCGCTCTGTCTCGCAGTCTTTTTTCTAATTCTTCCAGTGATAAATATTTTGTCAATAACTCTATATGAATTTCAGTCGCTTTTTTTAGCAGAGATTCTAAATCTTTAATTTCATCTATGGCATTCAAAGTTTCAAATCTAGTTTTTATTTCATCTGTGGCTTCAGGAACAATTTTTGTAGTGCCCTCGACAAGTTTATCTATAAAATTTCTTTTTTTATCACCCTTTACGGATTTTGGCCACTGCCATTCTCTTGTAACAAATGAATGTATTAATCCAAACGCTCTCCTACGCAACTCAAAAATTCTTTTCTCCAGGAATTCAGGGTTGGGAGTCTGATTTAATGGATTTTTATTTATTTCTTCTTTCATTTTTGCGAATTAGAAAATTTATGGTAAATATTGTGCAGTTTTTTAACATTAGTATTAATTATTTTTTCTTTGCCGTTGGCGATAATTACTTTTTTATCTTTTGTAACTTTTCCCAGTTTTACATAGGAAACTCCTATGCAGATTTTTTCAAATTCTTTTACATTTTCTGGAGACACAGAAACTAAAATCCTGCCTTGACTTTCTGAAAATAGTTTAGCATCAGTCCCTAGTGACTTCCCTAGGGATTCAAGAGAAATTTTTGCGCCGAGCATTCCGCCTATGCTTGCTTTAGCTATCGCAATTCCAAGACCTCCAGAAGTTATGGAAAGCGAAGAAGCCACTAATTCTTTTTGGATTGCTTTCTCTAATGCTAAATAAGTTTTTAGATTTTTTTCTAAATCAACTTTTGGAACACTTGCCCCGTACCAAGCTTGCTCTGGTGTGGGGCTGTTTCCAGCTTTCCCTAGCATTTTATAATATTCACTTGCGCTGAGTTCGTCGTTTGTCTCTCCTAATAAGTAAATCACATCGCCTACATTTTTTAATTCCGGCGAAACCGTTTTGTATAAATTTGACATAACGCTGATAGCTGAAATAAGAAGAGTCGGCGGAATGGAAATTTCTACAGGATTCCCTTTTTCATCGTAGCCTTTGAAGTCATTGAACATGCTGTCTTTTCCTGAAATAAAAGGGGTTCCATAGCCTACCGCACAGTCGTAGCAAGCTTTGACGGCTTCTACGAGCTGATATAGGCGCTTCGGGTCATTTGATGAGCACCAGCAGAAATTGTCCAATATAGCCAAATGTGAAAGCGTTCCTCCTGCTGCAACAACATTTCGGATTGCTGTATCTAGAGCGCAAGCCGTCATGTGATATGCGCTGATGTTTCCATAAGAAGGATATACTCCGTAGGATAAAACAACTCCCTTATCAGAATCTAAAACTGGACGAAAAACCTGGGCATCTGTATTTATTCTTCCTGGACCGGACAGTGGTTTTAGTACCGAAGAAGCTTGCACCTCATGGTCGTATTGTTCGGAAATAAAAGAAAATCCGCTGATGTTTTTTTCTGCAAGGAGATTTTCTAAATCTTTGGTAAGACCCCTACCCAGCCTCCCCCTTAACAAGGGGGAGGAGAAAGGAGGGGGTAGAATATTTTCTGTTTTCAAATGATGTTTTGGTAATCCATTATGCAAAAACTCCATGTCCATATCCATAATCTTT
>MFTJ01000009.1:13262-45560 GCA_001786805.1 Candidatus Nomurabacteria bacterium RIFCSPHIGHO2_01_FULL_39_10
TATTCCACGACAACTTTTCCAGAATTTGTGAATTTGCCTATGACCGCCCTTTCCACTCCCCGGCTTTCCATTAATTTTTGAAATGTTTTCCATTTACTTTTCGGCACGGACAAAGTCATTCGTTCTTGTGATTCTGAAATCCAAATTTCCCAAGGCGCAAGACCAGGATATTTAAGCGGAACTTTTTCTAGGTGTACTTTTACTCCTCCACACTCTTTTGCCATTTCTGCCACCGATGAAGACAGTCCGCCTGCGCCATTGTCGGTGATGCTGTTGTATAAATTCAAATCGCGCGCTTCTTTGACTATGGCATCACTTAATTTTTTCTGAGTGATAGGGTCGCCGATTTGCACCGCAGTAGCAGGTGAAGTGGAATCTATTTTGACTGAAGAAAACGTTGCGCCATGAATTCCGTCCAGCCCCACTCTTCCGCCAACCATGACTACGTAATCGCCCGGCTCTGCCTCTTTTTCGTGCGAGGGTCGTTTATTCCCTCCACTGGCGGGCAAGTTCCTAGGAATTAATCCGACAGTTCCGGCGAACACCAAAGGTTTTCCTCTAAATCTGCTGTCGTATTTTACGAATCCGGAAAGAGTCGGAATTCCCGAACAATTTCCGCCAGCATTTATACCCTGAATCACTCCGTCCATAATTCTTTTGGAAGAGAGCATTGGTTCCCTTAAATTTTTATCTCGGAATAATTCTTTTTTATCTTCGGGCTCGCTCAAGCAAAATCCATAAGTATTCGCCACGGGCTTGGCGCCCAGCCCAAAGCCAATAGCGTCTCGATTTACTCCGACAACGCCGGTAATTGCTCCGCCGAATGGGTCAAGCGCCGAGGGGCTGTTGTGTGTTTCTACCTTGTGGCTTATTAAATAGTCTTTGTCAAAAATTATTCCACCGGCATTGTCGCTGAAAACAGAAACGCAGAAATCGTCTTTGCCTTTTCTCTTCCGTATTAAATTTGTCGCTCCTTTTATGTAAGTTTTATACAAACCATCTTTTATATCGTCAATTGGATTGGCAAAAATGGTGTGTTTGCAATGTTCCGACCATGTTTGCGCAAGTGATTCCAATTCTATATCTGTCGGGTCTCTTTTTAATTTTGCAAAATACGTTTTGATGACCTGCATTGAAGATAAATCCAGCGCGAGCGGACCTCTGCGTTTATTATCCTCGCCCATTATTCCTTCTGTGCCTATTTTTATGAGCTCTTCATCGGAAATCCCAAGCGAGATATTTATGACAGGAGAACTTTTCTTTAAAATTACCTCTGGAATTTCATTTGGCAAACTTACTTTGCCGTTTTTTATCTGCGCAATATGAGTTCTCTCAATGAGCGGATTGTATAAAGTAGAAGCAAATTTTTTCACCTCTTCTGTATTTTTTTTACCCGAAATAAAAAAGATTTTAGAAGTGTAAACATAAAAGCTAGAATTATTTTTTAAGTGAAGCAAATCTGTCGCTATTTCTTTGACTGTATGTCCGACATTATCGGTTACCCCCGGTAGAAAACCTATCTCTATGGCATACGAGAATCCCTTTATTTGGAGGGGTTTATTAATGAGATATTTTTCTAAAATAGGATTAGTCAGAGCTTCCGCGAGTCTCACTAGTTCTTTTGAGGATAATTTAGAATCAATAAGGTAAGAATCTGCTCTCATACTCCCCTTATTCGGCATAACGTATATGCGTGAAATCATACATATATACTATATTATTTTCATTTCTTTGCCAATCTCATGTATTATTTGGAATACATATTATGTCAAATTTATTCTAAATTCCTTGCCATGATCTTTGAAGCCAAGTTTCATATATAGGTCATGCACTTTAGCGCTTGTATATCGGCTTGTGCAAATAATTTTATAACATTTTTGCTTTTTTGCTTCCGCAATAACTGCATTAACCAATTTTGTGCCTATGCCTTCCCCTCGATTTTTTTCTTCAACAAAAACATCTTCTAAAAATCCAAAAGGTTCTTCGTGCAAGCCATTAAACATAACATAAAGATAAGCCCGCCCTAAAATTTCACCATTTTCTTCTGCGATGATTTTTATAGCATAACTTTTGTTTTCTTTATTAAATTTTATATTCATGTGATTTAGCGTGGCGCGTTGTTAATTTTAAAAATAATTAGTCCATCTCCAATTTCGCACTTCGGGCATATCGTTACCGTGTACGACGACGTGCCGGCGATGTTCGTCAAGCTTTTCTTCCATCAGTTTGAGCAAGCGCGTTTCTTTATCACCCTTCTTGTTACCTTTATTCGGCAGAGAATTAATGACGTATTCCACAATATGATAGCGATCTATCGCGTTCAAGACTGTCATGTCAAAGGGAGTGGTGGTTGTTCCTTCCTCCTTATATCCGTACACATGCATGTTGTTGTGGTTAGGACGGCTATAGGTAAGGCGATGAATGAGCGACGAATATCCATGAAAGATGAATGTGATTGGTTTATCTTTCGTAAAGAGAGCTTCAAATTCCGTATCATCAATGCCATGAGGATGGTTTTTGTGTGGCCGAAGAGTCATAAGGTCTAGCACATTGATAACCCGAAGCTTCAACTTCGGAATGTGTTCTCTCATTATGGAAACCGCCGCGAGTACCTCTAAAGTCGGCACATCTCCGGCGCATGCAATAACGGCGTCCGGGTCTCCGTCTTTGTCATTGCTTGCCCAATCCAAAACGCCTATTCCCTTGAATGTGTGGCGAATCGCCTCATCTATGGAGAACCATTGAGGCATTGTATGTTTGCCGGCTATGACCACGTTAATTTGATGCATACTCTTCATGCACCTATCCATAACAGCGAGTAGACAATTCGCATCAGGCGGTAAATAGACCTGGATAATATCGGCTTTCTTTTGATACACATGGTCAATAAACCCGGGATCTTGGTGAGTAAAACCATTATGTCCCTGTCTCCATACATGAGAGGAAATAAGATAATTCAAAGATGCTATTTTTTTTCTCCATGGAATACGCGTGACAACATTCAGCCACTTGGCATGCTGGTTGAACATAGAGCTTACAATGTTAATAAAGGCTTCGTAACTATTGAATAGTCCGTGCCGGCCGGTTAAGAGATACCCCTCAAGCCATCCTTGGCAAGTATGCTCACTCAAAACCTCCATCACGCGCCCGGACGGTGATGTAAATTCATCTTCACCCGGCTGGTTCGTCATCATTTGCCGATTGGTAACTTCAAAAACTGCGCCGAGACCGTTAGACATAGTCTCGTCAGGGCCAAACAAGCGAAAATTCTGCTCCTTTTTATTTGCTTTAATTATATCACGGAGGAACTGAGCGAATACTCTCATCGCTCCCTCACCTTCTTCTCCCCGCTTTTTAATTTCTACCGCATACTTCTTGAAGTCCAGCACGTGAAGTTTACGTAATAATAAACCGCCGTTCGTATGCGGATTTGCTCCCATGCGCCTATTGCCTTTTGGCGCGAGTTCGGCGAGTTCGGGTTTTAATCTGCCTGCGCTATCAAATAGTTCTTCCGGTTTGTAGCTTTTGAGCCACTTGGTGAATTCCGCAAAATGCGTTTTGTTTGTTTTGAGGTCGGCAAAGATAACTTGATGCGAACGGAAGGTGCCTTCGTTTGGCTTTCCATCGATTATTTTTGGTCCAGTCCAACCTTTAGGCGTTATGAGAACTATCATCGGCCAGCGCGGCCGGGTGGTTACATTCCGCTCTCGAGCATCTGCCTGTATGCGCTTTATTTCAACAACGACTTCGTCCAATTTTTTTGCCATAGCTTGATGCATTATTTCTGGGTCTTCTCCTTCAATAATGTGCGGTGTCCAGCCATACCCGCGGAACAACTGGTCTAATTCTTCTTTTGAAATTCGCGCAAAAATCGTCGGGTTTGAGATTTTATACCCATTCAAGTGAAAAATAGGCAGAACCGCGCCATCGGTTTTCGGATTTAAGAATTTATTTGAATGCCACGAGGTCGCCAAGGGTCCCGTCTCCGCTTCTCCGTCTCCCACAACGCATGCGGTAATTAAGTCGGGATTATCAAACACCGCTCCGAACGCATGGGAAAGCGAGTAGCCCAGCTCTCCCCCCTCATGAATAGACCCGGGGCATTCGGGAGAGACATGGCTAGGCACGCCGCCAGGAAAAGAAAATTGGGTAAATAATTTCTTCATTCCCTTTTCGTTCTGACTTATTTCGGGATAAACTTCGCTATAGGTGCCTTCAAGATAGGTATTAGCGAGCAAGGACGGACCGCCGTGGCCGGGACCTGAAATGTAGAACATATCCAGATCGTACTTTTTTATTATCCTATTTAGATGTACATAGATAAAATTTTGCCCTGGCGAAGTTCCCCAATGACCCATTAAAAGGGGCTTGATATCATTTTGAGAAAGCGGGCACTTCCCGAGCGGGTTATCGTATAAATAAATTTGTCCGATGGATAAGTAATTAGCCGCGCGCCAGTAAGCATTAATTTTTGCAACAATGTCTTTAGATAAATAATTATTTTTTTTCATGGGATTGAGATGCAACAATACTTACGATATTGACGATATCATCAACCTTCGCTCCGCGGGATAAATCACTAATTGGTTTTTTTAATCCCTGCAAGATGGGACCGAGCGTTTGTGTTCCCGGAGATAGACAGGTCACGAGCTTGTAGGCGATGTTTGCCGCGTCAAGCGAAGGGAAAATTAATACATTCGCTCTGCCGCCGATTAAATTTCCCGGCGCCTTCCGCTCCGAAATAGATTTGACAAGCGCTACATCCGCTTGAATTTCGCCGTCAATAATTAGCTTCGGTCTCCGAGCGCGTACCAATTCAAGAGCCTCTTTAACAATGGCGATTGACTGACCACTGCCTCCCGAACCCTTCGTGCTGTACGAAAGAAGGGCGACTCTGGATTCGTCCCCGACAATATGAGAACGCGCGTCCGAAGCCGCAATGGCAATGTCTGCGAGTTGTTCTGAAGTTGGTTGTGGCACAACGGCGCAATCAGAAAAAGTCAGAATCTCTTCATTATCTCCGCGAAAAGCCGGGACAATCATATAAAATGAACTTGAGACTGTCTGTATTTCAGGAGCTTTTCCGACTAGCCAAAGTCCTGCTCGCAAAACGTCCGCGCTCGGGCATCCTGCTCCGGCAACTAACCCATCACCTTCTCCTTCGCGCAATAAGTACATACCGTACATCAATGGATGGCGCGCAAGGCTGCGCGCCATCTCCGGAGTCAATTCATCCTTTGTACCGAGCTTTGACGACCGCAGTTCAATGAGTAATTTAGCAAGAGCATCTGCTCGCTTCTCCTCTATCTCAACATATTCAAAACCAAGCGATTTAATCTTTGTAGCATCCTCTTTGCTACAAACAAAAATAGGCGCAGCAATTTTTTCTTTCACGAGGATTTTTGCGGCTTCAAGCACTCTCTCATCTTCTGATTCCGGAAGAATTACTTTTCGTATATATCCTTCGGTAGCGCGGGTGCGAAGATTTTGAAGAAAAGTATTCATAAAATATGTTTTATTCTACAGTTACACTTTTTGCTAAGTTTCTAGGCTTATCTACGTCATTGCCACGCTCTACCGCTATATAATATGCTAAAAGCTGCATGGGTACAAAAGCTAAAATCGGATAAAGCATTTCCAGTGTTTTGGGAATGTAAATCACATCGTCTGCCATTTTTTCTAGTTCTTTATTGCCTTCTGTTGTAAGCGCTATCACGAGCCCCCCGCGGGCTTTTATTTCCTGTATAGAACTTTTGCTTTTTTCATATATGCTGTCTGTGGGCGTGATGACAAGCGTAGGAAAATTTTTATCAATCAGGGAAAGAGGTCCGTGTTTTAATTCTGTTGAATTGCATCCTTCGGCGTGAATATAGGAACATTCTTTTAGTTTAAGCGCTCCTTCTAGTGCCGCCGCCGCATTATATTTTCGTCCAAGAAAAAAGAAATTATTGTAATTTTTATACTTTTTCGCCAATTTTTTTATAGTATTTGCATTTTTTAGAATTTTTTCAACTAAATTTGGGAGGACAAGTATTTCTTTTAAAATTTCCTGCCCTTTCTTTTTTGAAAGACCCCGCATTCTGCCTAAATAAATCGCAAGCATTATTTGGAGCAAGACCTGCGAAGTAGACGCTTTAGTGGAAGCTACAGCGGTTTCCGGTCCGACATGATTGTATATACCGGCATCCACTTCTCGCGCTATGCTTGAGCCGATGACATTTACAATTCCTAAAGTCAGCATTCTCTCACTCTTTGCCTTTTTGATGGCATTTAGCGTATCCAAAGTTTCTCCAGACTGAGAAATAGCTAATAGCCCAGTATTTTTGTGAGCGACAGTCTCCCGATAAGTAAATTCTGAACCGTATTCTACTTTCGTCGGGATACCCGCAAGTTCTTCAAAAGCGTATTCGCCAACCAGTCCGGTAAAGCGCGCCGTACCCATTCCCGCTATCGTAATGCGCCGCAAACTTTTTAATTCCTTTTTGAATTTCTCCAGCCCGCCGAATTTAACATTGCCTTTTTCTAAAACAATTCTGCCACGCATTGTGTTGCGCAAAGATTCCGGCTGTTCAAAAATTTCTTTGAGCATGAAGTGTGGATAGCCTCCTTTTTCAAGTTCCTCGATTTTTGTTTTCAGCGTATGAACATATGGATTTTTTATTACTTTATTTCCTACTGTTTTTATTTTTAAGGTAAGTTTTCCATTTTTTGCTGTATTTATTACGGCCATCTCACCATCGCCTAAATAAATAACTTTTTTAGTATGGTCTACAATCGGAGTGGCGTCAGAAGCGACAAAAAATTCACCCTTGCCTACACCGATAATTGCCGGAGAGCCGACTTTTGCCACTACCATTACGCCGGGTTCGTCTTTGGATAAGACTAAAACAGCATAAGCTCCGACTATCTGCGCGAGCGCTAGACGGACAGCCTCATCAATGGCGACTTTTGCGTTCTTTTTTATATCCTCAATCAAGTTTGCTAAAACTTCAGTGTCTGTGTCGCTTTTAAACTTGTATCCTTTTCCAATCAAAACTTTTTTTATGGAAAGATAATTTTCTATAATGCCGTTGTGTACAATCACAATATCTCCGCCGTTTGATAAATGCGGATGCGCGTTTCTGTCTGATGGTACGCCATGAGTCGCCCAGCGGGTGTGCGCGATGCCCACTCCGCCTGAAAGTTCATTATCCTTTTTTTCTTTTTCAAATTTAGCCAATTCCGCCACTCTGCCCTTTTTTTTATAAACGGAAAAAGTACCTTTGTCTAACAAAGCAATTCCTGCGGAATCATATCCGCGGTATTCCAGCCGTTCCAATCCCTTATACAAAACCGGCCAAGCCTCTTTTTTCCCAATGTATCCGATAATTCCGCACATGGAAAAAGCATAGCAAATTTTGTAAATTTAGGCTATTATTTACGAATGAAAAACATTGTGACTATAGGCGGAGGCACTGGTAGCTATACTGTCTTATCAGGGCTAAAAAATATCCCAGGTATTTCTATTTCGGCACTCGTTTCCATGGCGGATGATGGCGGTTCTGGAGGAGCGTTAAGAAATGAGCTTGGCGTTCTCCCTCCGGGAGATGTAAGGCTGTGTCTTGTCGCCCTTTCTGAACATAGTAATGTAATGCGTGAATTAATGAATTATAGATTTAAGGAAGGAACCTTGGTAGGGCATAACTTCGGCAATATTTTTTTAGCGGCATTTGAAAAAGTTACTGGAGATTTTACAAAGGGTCTGGAAATAGCTTCAGAAATTTTAAAAATTAAAGGCACTGTGATACCAATAACAAAAAATAAAGCGGAGTTGGCAGTGTCGCTTTTAGATGGAAAAGTATTTGAAGGAGAAAACAATATACAAAATGCTGATTTGCAGTCAGTGGGCATAAAAGAAGTTTTTTATAAAAATAAAGTTTTGTTAAATGAATATGCCAAAGTTGCAATATTGAAAGCGGATTATGTAATCTTAGGTCCCGGAAATTATTTCTGTTCTATTGTGCCCAATTTAATAGTCAAAGGTTTTAAGGAAACTATTCTTGAAAGTAAAGCTAAGATTATTTTACCTATAAATTTAACCAATAAATCAGGGCATACGACAAATTGGAAAGCCAGCACTTATCTAAAAGATGTAGAAAAATATCTAGAAAAACCTGTTGATTTTATTTTAGTAAATAAAGACACGCTATCTAAAGAGCAAATTGAATGTTATAAGATAGAGGAAGGAGAAGGAGTGCTCGTTGAAGATGATTTCAACGATAGTCGTGTTATCAGAACCCATCTGCTTTCTCATATTATATTTGAAAAGCCAAAAGAAGATGTAATTCCTAGCACGAAAGGATTTATTCGTCATGATTCGGAAAAATTAGCGGAGTGTATAGAGAAAATAATAAATAAAAAATAATGAAATTCATTTTTGATTTTGATGATGTGCTGTTTCATACAACTAAAAAATTTAGAGAGCACGAAAACGCCATCTTAGAAAAAGCGGGGATATCGCGGGAAACAAGCATGGAATATTCTAAAAAAGAGAGATGGAATCTATTTTCATTAAGAAAAATGCTGGCGCATTTTTCTGTCCCTCCTGAACTTTACGAAAAAATAATGGAAAAAAGCAAGAACCATGTAAATGAAGAACTGCGGGAAATAATAGAAAAATTAGGCAAACCAAACTGCTATTTAGTTACTTATGGCGATGAAGAATTTCAGCTGGATAAAATAAAAAGATCTGGCATAATGCCGTTATTCTCAGAAGTTATTGTAGTGATTGGCAGCAAGAAAGAAGCAATAGAAAAAATATGCGCTAAATACAAAAACGAAAAAGTAATATTTGTTGACGACAAAGCCAAACATTTTGAAGACTTGGATTTTATAAAATATCCAAATTTAAAAACAATTCTTTATGACGAGCGGGGTTTAGAGAAACTCACTTCAATTTTATCATAGTCGTAAGCGCTGGTTCGGTATAAACCGGCACGATGGTAAACCGCAGACGGCCTATTAATTGCCCTTGTTCGGTTTTGACATTCACCTGCCATCTTCCGGGAGCCAGATTTGAAAGCTTGGAGTATGTGCGAAAGCCTCCATCTCGTCCGCCCACCACGGATAAGTCCACAACGCTTTTAGTTGCCCATTCATCTTTTGTCTCATTATAGTACTGCCACTCATGCTGTACTGAAAGATCAAGTCCTTTGGGAGAAAAAATAGAGCTAAATGCATACACCGGCTTGCCCGTTACTTTTTTAAAATCAGGATATAAATTGAAATAATCTCTCCAGCCATGCTTTTCGTACGCAACGACCAGATTCCCCTTTTCGTTTCTATACACAGAATGATAAACACCGCCCTCCTTGATTGAAAGCGGAATCGGCGGAATTACATTGGTGAAATACAGTATATTAACCAAAATAAAAATAATTGTAATTAGCCAGTATATTAAATTTTTGCTTTTAGCAAATTTACCTTTTGTAAAGTAGAATAAAACTTTAATAAAAAGCGCGATTAAAATTATGCTGACTAATCCCGAAAATAAAAATATTTCCGCGCCGATTTTACGCAAAAGAACAGGTATGACAAAAATTGAAAACCAGTAAATTGAGAGGAAGAACAGGCTTATCTGAAAACCAAGCCTGATGTAATGTTTTTTTAAAAATTCATTTCCGATAAAAATTAAAACAAGAAGAGCAATGAAAGGCCACGCCACCATTATGTCCGCGCTTCGGAAATATAAAACCAAGAAAGCGGAAAAAACTCCGCCAAAAGCGAATTGAAGAATGTTCACATACCAGAAATGCGCTTTGCTTAAGTTTTCTTTACCCCGCCCTTCTGGGCGAGGCAGGTCGCTAGATTCAGTTTCTTTCAGATGAATTAAGATAATAAAAACCGCGATTATAAAAAGATAGCCGGAAATCCAAACATTTTCCCAAAGCGCATCCACACGTCTTAGTGTGAAAGCGTCAAAAATAAACCCAAGAAGAAGGGAAAAAGAAGAAATCGGGCGTTCAAAACGGGTGTAAAAATTATGAACGGGATGCAGGAAACGCATAATTTAAGTATAACATCATCTAGAAATTTCATCTTTATATCAGTAATCTCCCAATAACTACGGGATAAAAACCCAATTCTTTGTTTATTTTTTCAGCCAATAATTTTATTGAATTTATATAATCTCGAATAAACATATCTCTTTGGTATTCAGATCTCTGTTCTTCATAATCTCTCACTTTCATATATAATCGTTTCTTTTAAATTTATTTTTATTGATGATTTTAGCTTTGTCATTTTCATTTTAATATTTTCATCTGACTTTCTGCCTACATCTACACCCTTACAAACTCCAGTTTGTAAGGGTGTGTTATTAAATCTTTTGAAATGACTGCAGGAATTTGACGAAGGTCTTGCCATACGGAGAAAGCGCGTGTTCCACAAATTTACCGCGATATTTTTTATTCACCAACCCCGCCACAGACAGTCTCCGCGTATGCTCGCCAAGAGTTTTTTCGTTCGCATCGAGAGCTGTAACAATATCATCCAGTGTTGCCCCATCATTGCCAGCAATAAATAACAAAATTCTGATCCGATGATGATTAGCCATCCCCTTCAAGTGCCGCTCCATTTGTTTCGCTGTTTTTATTTTTGCCATAGTTCTATTATACGCCATATCCTTACATTCTCAAGTTTATAAGGATGTTATTGTGTTGGTCTACCTCTTTCTATATTATATCAAAAATCTAGTTTTTTAGTAAAATTTATGCTATAAATTAAGTGTTTTCAGATATTGGGAGGTCGTCTAACGGTAGGACCGTAGCCTTTGAAGCTATTAATTTTGGTTCGATTCCAAACCTCCCAGCCAAATACACAATACAAAACTATTTTTTGCCGAGAATTTTTACCAGCGCAAGTTCTAGCGGCAGTTCGGAGATGAAGGCATTATCTATGTTTTGATAGGCTTCAAGAAGGATGGCGAGCGCGGGAGAGCGGAGCATTCCTGCGGTGTCGGCTTTAACTAAGCCTTGCAGAAATTCTAAATCAGCTTCTGATAAATCCCCTGCCATGGATTCTTTTAATTTTGGCGCGTAGCGCAAGATTATTGCCATGCGGAATTTAGTGACTATTAGTTTCAGATACAATTTCATATCCAGATTTTCTTCGGATGCTTTACGAACAGCAGAAATTCCTTTCTCTATATTTTTTTCGGCGATGGCGGAAATAAAATCATTCACCAAAATTGTTTTCGGCGCGCCGGTGATTTTTTCTACATCTTCTCTAGTGATTTTTTTAGACTTCTCCCCAACCCTCCCCTTACTAAGGGGAGGGTGAAAGAAGTTCAAAACTTTTTGCAGTTCACCCAGCGCGTCGCGGAATGAACCATCAGCCAAAATGGCCAGAAGTTCCGCCGAACCGCCGTCTAAATCAAAACCTTCTTCCTTGGCGACGTCAATCAGCATTTTTCGGCAGACTGCGTCGGAAGCTTTTTTAAATGTGAAAACTTGGCAGCGGGAAATTATTGTTTCTGGAACTTTTTGCAGCTCGGTCGTAGCTAAAATAAAGATGACATGCTTCGGCGGCTCTTCAAGAGTTTTTAAGAGCGCTCCCCAAGCGTCCTTTGAAAGCATATGCACTTCGTCTATTATGTATGTTTTAAACTTAGAGTCGAACGGTAGAACTCTCACTGCCTCTCGCAACTCTTTTATATTTTCAATTCCTCTGTTTGACGCGGCATCTATCTCATACATGTCGTTTGCCGATACGCCGATACTGGCGGCGAAAATACGCGCCACAGAAGTCTTGCCTGTCCCCCGCGAGCCGACAAAAAGGTAAGCGTGGGAGACTTTATTTGTCTTTACAGAACTCTCCAAAACATCCACAATATGGTCCTGTCCCAAGACTTCCTTGAATGTTTTCGGGCGGTATTTTCTATATAATGCTAAATCGTGCATGCGGGCATTTTACCATAAAACTCTTTCTTGGCATACTTTTTATAAAGCAATAAATTCTCTAACAATTTCTTCTACTTGGCTAGCGTTTTCTGTTTCCATTAATTTCATTCGTAACTCTTTTGCTCCATCAAAGCCGTTCACATACGCTTTGTAATGCTTTTTCATTGTGGCAAAATTCTTTCCGCCGGCTGGCGGACCACCGAGCATTTTTTCAAAAAGCTTTGTGTGTTCTACCATGACTTCCAGTTTGTGTTTTACCCCCTCTCCTTTATAAGGAGAGGGCTGGGGTGAGGTGTGTTTAGCGAATAGCCAAGGATTCCCAAAAATTGCTCTGCCCAGCATCACTCCATCGCAGCCAGTTTCAAGACACTTCCTCCTTGCGTCGTCAGTGCTTACAATATCTCCATTTCCTAAAATTAAAGTATCTACCCCCATCTCATCGCGAATTTCCACAATTCTTTTCATTAAGTCCCAATGGGCAGGTACATCAGACATTTCTTTTCGAGTGCGTAAATGGACGGTAAGAGCCGCTAAATTTTCTCCAAGTAAAGTTTTTATCCACTCTTCATCTAATAAATAATTTTCATTTTTACTTGCCCGTCCGAAGCTTTTGGGCGTAGGTGGGTTGTATCCAATACGAGTTTTCACCGAAATAGGCAATCCGCCTCCGCTTTCTATCGCTGCTCGAATCACTTCTCGTGCCAGTTTTGGATTTTTTATCATTGCCGCGCCGGAGCATTGTTTTTCTACCGCCTTGTCCGGACAGCCCATATTTATATCTATGCCATCGAAACCAAACTCACGGCAGAGGGCGGATGCTGTCCTAATATTTTCTACATTTGAACCGAATACTTGCGCCACTATCGGTCTTTCGTTTTCGCCGTACTTGAGGTCAATTAAAAGTTTCTCTCGCGCTATAGAATGAGCAAGTCCATCGGCAGACACAAATTCCGTCCAAAAAATATCCGGTTTTCCATATTTTGCGATGATTTGCCGAAAAGCGCAGTCGGTGACATCAGCCATCGGCGCCAGACAGAGAATTGGTTTTTTAAGTTTTTGCCAAAAGTTTTTCATAATTCAAGACAAGACGCAAAGAATTTCTTGAAACTGCGCCCTCGAAGTCTTAAGGACAGGGGACCCACACGTTTCTTAAAATTCTTTGCGTCTTGTCTTTCTTAGCGGAATTTAAAATATACCTTATTCCCAAACCTTAGGTCAATGTATTCCAAAGACGCGTATTTATTTTTGAAATTTGATTTCATAGGTTCGGTGGAAAGCGCCACTTGTAGATTTTCCGCCACCGTTTCAAAATCAGCATCAGCTTTAAAAACTATCTCCGGTTTTGTTGACAACGAATTTTCCGGAGAAAGCAACATCTTGATATTTTTATTCTCTCCTATAAAAAAAGCCGCCGGTTTTAATCCCATAACTTCCGATGTTTTTTTAAATGAAATTAATTTATCAAAATTCACTTGAGACAAATCGGCTCCATAGAATTTAAAATAAACTTCTCCGGAAAAATAAGGAGATTCGTCAAACATATAACCGGAGCTGTCCAGAAAATTGCATTTTGGTTTCTCCTCGCTTTCTCCCTCCGGCGGAGTATTTCCGCACCATACATATGATGCCACTCTTTCAGTCACGGCAATTTCCAAAGTTTTTGTGTCTTTTAAAGAAAGATTTATATCTTTTAGCCTCTTCAATTCCTTCCTTAATTCATTCTCTATGTCGCTTTTCGGATAAAGCAGTATGTTTGTCTTTGGAAAGAACCAAAGATATTTTTCCGCAATCTTTTTTTCCGCAATCTTTTTTATTGCTTCGGCTTCCAGAAATTTATTGCCGGTTATTGTTACCGTATTGATATTCAAACTAAAAATGCGCGAAATATAAACTAGTCCTCCAAAAACAAGGGCAATTACTGTAAGAGAAAGGAAAATTTTTAACAAGACAACTCTTTGTCTTTGCTTTTTTAGCCCTAAAAGACGCGGAGAATTTAAAACGTCTCGTTTTTTCATCTTATTTATTTTATGAATTCTTTCCCTCCCATGTATTTTTTAAGAACTTCGGGAATTTTTATGGAACCGTCTGCTTGCTGATAGTTTTCAATGATGGCAATCAACATTCTGCCTATGGCGACAACTGTGGCATCGTTCATATGCACAGGCTCAATTTTCCCGTCGGCTCTGCGCACTCGAGTATTTAGTCGACGAGACTGAAATCCGCCGGTGGAATCCGAACTGTGAGTTTCCCTGTATTTATTTTGTCCGGGCATCCATGTTTCCACATCAATTTGCCTATTATCCGGAAAACCCATGTCCCCAGTAGAGACAGCCACGATTTGATACGGAAGTTTTAAAAGCTGTAGGACATATTCTTGAATTGCCACCAAGAAATTTTGCTCCTGCATGGAATTTTCTGGCAGAGAGAAAACTTCCATTTCCAGCTTATCAAACTGATGCTGGCGCAGAATTCCGTTTGTGTCCTTGCCGGCCGCTCCGGCTTCCCTTCTAAAAGCGGTTGAATATCCCGCGTAGCGTATCGGCAGGTCTTTCTCTTCAAAAATTTTATTCATATGCATTGAACCCAAAGTGTGTTCGGCGCTGCCGATGAGCATCAGGTCATCGTTTGGAAACATATAATGATCTTCGGGAGTCATATAGCGCGCCATTTTTACCTGCACCAGCGGGCGGATAAAAACCGGAGGTATCACGGGCAAGAAAACCGAAGGGTTTACGGAAATATTCGCGTCTTTTGCGATTTTCTCCAGTGTTTCCTTGTTTGTTAAAATTTCCAAACACATTTGTATTAAAGCAAACTGCATTATCACCAAGTCGCCTTTTAGGTATGAATATCTTGCTCCAGAAATTTCGCCGGCTGTATCTGTGTCAATTATCCCCAAAGCTTTTCCAATTTCGTAATGTTCTTTTGGGGTAAAAGAAAATTGCGGTTTGTCTCCGGAGCTTCGCAGTACTTTGTTTGCGGTTTCATCGTTACCTTCGGGCGTGTCTACAGACGGGATGTTTGGTATTTTGAGCATCATCTTCTGCCATTCTTCTATTACTTTCTTCAAGTTTTCTTCTTTTGATTTTATTTCTTCCTTGACCACCCGCATCTCTTCAATTAGCTGAATTTTCAGCGCAGGATTTTGGTCGCGGACTATGTTATTGGAAACTTTGTTTACCTCCGCGCGCAGAGCCTCTATTTCTTTGAGAAGCCTCAGGCGCTCATCATCAAGAATAATCAGCTTCTCTATATCAATCTTCACGCGCTTCTTTTCCGCCCCCGCCTGCACGATGTCTTTGTTTTCACGAATGAATTTTATGTCTAGCATATTTATATTATATATGAAAGTTGTTATAATTACAAAAGAACCTCACCCTAGCCCTCTCCTTGTCAAGGAGAGGGTGCCAAAGGCGGGTGAGGTGAATTTTATGAAAATAAAAAAATTATCAAATGACAAATTTCCCAAAGCGCTTTTAGAAATTCCGCAGCCTCCCCAAAATCTTTGGATAATCGGCGAATTACCGAAAGAAGAAAATTTAATATATTTGTCTGTTGTCGGTTCGCGCAAATTCACATCATACGGACGCGAAGCTTGTGAAAAAATTATTGCGGGTTTGAAAGGTTATCCGATAGTAATTGTTTCAGGCTTTGCTATGGGCATAGACACTATAGCGCATAAAAAAGCGATGCAAGTCGGACTCACTACAATAGTTTTCCCCGGTTCGGGTCTTTCTGACGAAGCAATTTATCCGAAAACAAATGTGCGGCTTATGAATGAAGTGGTTGAATCAGGCGGGTGTTTAATTTCAGAATTTGAGCCTGATTTCAAGGCAACTCAATGGGGTTTTCCAATGCGCAATCGTCTCATGGCTGGAATTTCAAAAGCTGTCTTAATAATAGAAGCAGAAGAAAGGTCTGGCACTCTTATTACCGCGAGGCTGACAACAGAATACAACAGAGATTTGTTGGTTGTGCCAGGTTCTATTTTCTCTTCTAATTCAAAAGGAACAAACAGACTGCTCAAGGCTGGCGCAACTCCTGTCACCTGTTCAGAAGATGTTCTTGAAGCACTAGGTTTTGAATTACCTAAAGACGAAGAAAAACAAAAAAGACTTTTTGAAAATTTGTCACCCGAAGAAAAAAAAGTTACAGATTTACTTCATGAGCCGATAGGGAGAGACGATTTGATTCGCGCTATGAAGATGCCGATTCCGACAGCTAACGCGATACTTTCCGTCATGGAAATAAAAGGGCTTATTAAGGAAGAAATGGGAGAAATAAGATTAGCGTAATTTGCTAAAAAATTATGTTTCGTGTAATACTTAGCCTTGCATGAAATTATTAATTGTTGAGTCGCCGTCAAAAGCAAAGACTATAGAGAAGTATTTGGAAGGCGTTTTCACTGTGCGCGCTTCTGTCGGCCACATCCGCGATTTGCCGAAATCAAACAAGACAGCGATTGATATAGACGCGGGTTTTGTTCCTCATTACGAAATTTCCAAAGGCAAGGAAAAAATCGTACACGAGTTACAGGGTTTGGCAGAGAAAGCTAGCGAAATAGTGCTTGCGACCGACCCTGACCGCGAAGGAGAAGCAATCGCGTGGCATATAGAAACACTTCTTAAACAGGACAAAAAGGTGAAAGCGCCTATTGAGCGAGTGATTTTTCATGAAATCACAAAAGAAGCGGTAGAAGAAGCATTAAAGAATCCACGTAAAATTGATACAGCTCTGCGCAAGGCGCAGGAAGCGCGAAGAGTCTTGGATAGATTGGTTGGCTACGACCTCTCCGGATTAATTTGGAAAAAAGTGCGATATGGGCTTTCGGCAGGGCGCGTGCAATCCCCTGCGCTTCGGATAATTATGGAACGCGAGCGAGAAATTCGCGCTTTTGTGCCAGAAAAGTATTGGAGGATTTTTGGACTTTTTGAGACTCCCAAAAAAGCAAAACTGACTCTGGAATGTTCCGAAGAGCCTCGTGATGAAAAGTTGGTGGAAAAGATAATGACGGAGGGTAGAAAAGGAACTTGGATAGTAAGCGGAGTAAAAGAATCAGAACAAAAACGTGCTCCTCGCGCGCCGTTTACCACTTCCACACTGCAACAGACGGCAAGTTCTCGTCTTGGCTATTCCCCTTCCCGCACTATGCAAATCGCGCAAAAGCTTTACGAAGCCGGACACATTACTTATATGCGAACAGACAGCACAAATTTAGGAACCGCCGCCCAAGGGCAAATTTTATCGTTCATAGAAAAAAAATACGGAAAAGAATATGCCGAAGGGAGAATTTACAAAACCAAATCAAAAAACGCGCAGGAAGCGCACGAAGCTATTCGCCCAACACATGTAGAACATATGATTGTAGGCAGTGGCGAAGGAGAAAGACTTTACAGATTAATTTGGGAGAGGGCTGTTTCTTCACAAATGACTGACGCGAAGTTGCTAAAAACAAAAATTACAGCAAAAATTACTTCAGCGGTTGAACCGCTGGGTATACCCAGCGGTTCAACCGCTGATTCTTTGCCGGATTTTTTCGCCAACGGCTCCCGCTTGCTTTTCCCCGGCTGGCTCAAAGTGGACAACGATGCTATAAGCGACGACGTGGAACTGCCTTTATGCAAAGAGGGCGAAGAATTAAAACTGCTTGATTTGCAGAATGAAGAAAAATTTACTCTTCCACCGGACAGATATAGTGAAGCGGGACTTATTAAAGAACTGGAAGCGCGGGGTATCGGCAGACCTTCCACTTATGCTTCCACCATGCGGACGATTGAAGAACGGGGATATGTGAATAAAGAAGGCAAAACATTGTTCCCTACTGATGTCGGCGAAGTCGTGTCAGATTTTCTAGAGAAGCATTTTATGAATTATATTTCCGATAGTTTTACGGCAGAAATGGAAGATGAACTTGATGAAATTTCCCGGGGCGAACGGGATTATGAAAAAACTCTGAAAGATTTTTATGAGCCGTTTTTAAAAGATGTAAAATCTAAAGAAAAATTAGAAAAGGCTACCAATTTGGGCGAAGCGCCGGAAGATATAAAATGTCCGAAATGCGGAAGTTCCATGATTATCAAACTCTCTCGCGGAGGTAAATTTTATTCCTGCTCAAAATATCCGGATTGCGACGGAGCTTTGATGCTTGATGGTATGGAACTCAAAGGTCCGAAAGAAACCGGTGAAATGTGCCCTGAATGCGGCGTTGATAAAAAAGGCTTGCCCCGCGAAGCTTCAGCGAAGTGGGGCGGAGAGCTGGTAGTCCGCGAACGCCGAGACGGCACAGGCACATTTATTTCCTGTTCCCGTTACCCTAAATGTAAATTCATAAAAAGCGATGAAGCGGATGAGGCAAAAAAGAGGACCGGTATACTCTGCCCTATTTGTAAAACAGGAGATATTAGTGAGCGTCGCGGAAGATTCGGAATTTTTTATTCTTGTTCCAACTACCCAAAATGCAAATTTGCCATCAAGGCAAAGCCAACAGGGAATATCTGTAAAGAATGCGGAAGTTTGATGATGGAAGGCACAAAAACCATTCCCGAACGTTGTTCCAGTAAGGCTTGCAAAATGCATAACCCGCACAAGATATCAAAAATTGAAGCATAAATAAAATGGAGTATAATAGTTTTATGCCTAATGTTCGCGAAATAATAGACATAGCATCTGGATTGAATGAAAAGGATAAGGAGCTTATAGAAAAAGCCTACAAATTTGCCGAAAATATCCACGAAGGACAAAAAAGGATGAGCGGGGAGGTGTATTTTACTCATGTCTTTGAAACTGCAAAAACTTTAGCAACTCTCGGAATGGACGCGCAAACTATCTCTGCTGGTCTTTTGCACGATGTTTTAGAAGATACAAAAATTACTGAAAAGGAATTGGGAGAAGAATTCGGCTCCGAAGTTCTTTTTTTAGTAAACGGTGTTACCCAATTAGGAACTTTAAAATATAGAGGACACGAAAGGCATGTTGAGAGTTTGCGGAAATTTTTTGTCGCGGTAGCTAGCGATCTGCGTGTGGTTGTGATTAAATTTGCTGACAGATTGCACAACTTAAAGACCCTGCAGTTTTTACCGGAAGAAAAAAGACGCATAATCGCTATGGAATCTCTGGAGGTTTACGCTCAACTTGCCAATAGGCTCGGTATGGGAAGATTGAAAAGCGAAATGGAAGATGCCGCTTTCCCTTTCGCTTTTCCGGAGGAATCTGCGCAGATAGAAGAAATTATTAAAACAAAAAAAGAGCTATATAAAAAAAATTTATCCGAGGTTAAAAAAGAGCTGGAAAAAGAGCTGAGCAAGAATAAACACAAAGTGCTTAACATTACCTACCGGGTAAAGCACAAGTACAGTTTATGGAAAAAACTTATCAAGCGCGAAATGGATATTGAAAAAATATATGACATAGTTGCTCTGCGAATTCTCGTGGCAGATGTGGAAGAATGCTATAGAATTCTGGGACTGGTTCATTCTATCTGGAAGCCGCTACCCGGGAGAATCAAAGATTATATAGCAATACCAAAACCGAACGGTTACCGTTCTATACACACTACCATCTTTACCGGATTGGGCGGAATCGCGGAAATTCAAATTAGGACCAAAGAAATGCACGCCGAAGCGGCTTATGGAGTGGCAGCATATTTCGCTTATAAAGAGCAAAGTGGAAGAAAAAATGTTGATGAAAAATTGAAATTTAAGTGGCTTGAAGAGCTGAAGGGACTCAATTACTCGCCGGAAGAATCAAGCAAGTATATTGAACATTTAAGAATGGATTTCTTCAATGACCGTATTTTTATTTTTACCCCCGAGGGCGACATCGTGGATTTACCAGAAGACTCAAGTCCTATCGATTTCGCCTATTCTATCCACTCCGATATTGGAGATCATATTTCCGGCGCGAAAATCAATGGTAAAATGTCAGACATTTTTTCAAAATTAAAAAGCAAAGATATTGTGGAAATAATTAAAAAGGATAATTCGCATCCTTCCGGTAAGTGGCTAGTCCATGTGAAAACTACTGTCGCAAAAAAACACATAAGGTCCTATCTGGAAAAGCACAGCTTGCTCTCCAGACTCAAATCTTTTCGCCGGCGTTAGGAAGCTCTAGACGCTAAAATTAGAAATATTATATAAATCAGTGTCGTCTTGTTTAACTTCTTCTTTTGACCTATCGTCTATGGGTATATCATTCTCTACTGGTTCTCCAGAGGTTGAACCGCTGAGAGTTTCTTCAGATAGCGCTTTAGGCGCTATCTCGGTTTGCGCTATATGTTTTTCCATCATTTCATCCGGTTTTTTCTCCACAGTTGATTTATTTATGGAATCCAAAATGGCTCGGAGGTCTTCGGTGGAAAAATAATCAATTTTAATCTGTCCGCCGAGTTCTTTCCGGTCTATATGCACTCTCGTACCCAGCTTTTCCTGAAATTCTTCTTCCAATTCTGTTATCTCAGGGTCTGGCATAAATTCTTTCTTGCGTACCCGATCATAAGCTATCTTTCTCGCCAATCGTTCCGCTTCGCGGACAGTGATTTTTTTGTAAACAATCTCTTTAAACAACACGAGCTGCTCTTCGGGATGATCCGTAAGCATGAGGAGTGGTCGTGTGTGGCCGTCGGTGATTTTTCCCTCTGATAGTCCAGTAATAATTTCTTCTGGCAAAGTCAGAATTCGTAGTGAGTTAGAGACATACTCTCGGCTCTTGCCCATTTTCTTTGCGACTTCATTGTGAGTGAATTTAAATTCATTTACTAGACGGAAAAATGCCCGCGCGCGGTCTACGACATTCAAATCCTCGCGCTGCAGGTTTTCAATAATCGCCAGTTCCAGCTTCATAATAGCGGTATCGCCGGTGCGAATGATAACCGGCACTTGCGAAACTCCGGCTTTAATGGCGGCGCGCAGTCTGCGTTCTCCGGCGATGAGTTCATATTCAGTCACGATGCCACCGTCATCTTTGGTTAACTCCACGCGGGAAACTGTAAGCGGCTGAAGCACCCCGTATTGTTTTATAGAGTCGGCTAAATCCGCGAGGCGCGTTTCGTCAAAGTCTCGCCTTGGCTGATACGGGTTCGGCTTGATTTTATTGGTATCAATCCAAAAAATTGAATTTGAATAAATGTTGGACATGGATACATTCTAGCATACCGTCAAATTTAAAAAATTGATTTCAAGGCACTTTTTGTGTAAAATGTGTGGATTGCCGGGATGGCGGAATTGGTAGACGCGATAGACTCAAAATCTATTGATGGCAACATCATGAGAGTTCGATTCTCTCTCCCGGCACAAAAACATACCCCATACTAAGCTTCGCTCTAGTATGGGGCTATCCACACTTGCATTATCTCATATATGAGATATACTGTTTATATGATAAAACAAGTAAAAGAAACCGAACAAGAGAAGATAGGATTTTTTATAAAGGAATTACGGGAACACCGAGGCATGACTCAGGAAGAGTTTGCTAAAGCGCTTGGTACTTCCCAGAGTTCTGTTCCCCGTATGGAAAAGGGCGAACAGAATTTTACAACCGAACTGCTCCTGAAAATCAGCGATGTTCTTAACCACAAGATAGTTTCGGTGAATGATTCCATTGATTTTCAAGTTAATGGCGGAAAAAAACTAAGCGGAACTATCAAAACAAATTTCTCAAAGAATGGTTCCGTCGGGCTTCTTTGCGCTTCGCTCTTAAATAGCGGGACGACGACGCTTCATGGTATCGCCCGGATAGAAGAAGTGTATAGAGTGATAGAAATTTTAGAAAGCATAGGAGTAATAGTAAAATGGCTGAGCCAGAATACAGTGCAAATTATGCCGCCGGAAAAGTTTACACTAGATAAAATAAATATTGTTTCGGCGATTAAAACTCGCTCAATAATTATGCTGGCGGGTCCACTCATACACAAATTATCTTCTTTCTCTATCCCCCACGCTTATGGCTGTAATTTGGGCAAAAGAACAATATCGGCGCACACTTACGCGCTTGAAGAAGTAGGCATAAAAATAAAAACAACAAACAAGAGTTACGAAGTTAGCGCAAAAAAATTAAAGTCAGCAAAAAATATAGTGATGTATGAGACAGGAGAAACTGCTTGTGAAAATATTCTGTTTGCCGCCACTTTGATTCCGGGCGAAACCACCATCAGCTTCATGAGCAACAATTATATGGTGCAGGAAATCTGTTTCTTCTTGGAAGCATTAGGCGTGAAAATAGACGGCATAGGCACTTCCACCTTGACTGTGCACGGAGTTGAAGAAATAAATAAAGATGTGGAGTATTCAAATAGTGAGGACCCGATAGAATCCATGATGTTTATTTCTGCCGGAATCGTGACTGATTCGCATATCACTATCACCCGAGCGCCAATAGACTTTCTTTCTCTAGAGATGGAAAAACTGAAAAGGATGGGTCTGAAATATAAAATTTCTAAAATTTATTGTTCATATAATGGCAGAACGAAGCTGGCTGACATAGAAATTTTCCCGAGCAGATTAAAAGCTTTACAGGATAAAATACACGCAAATATATATCCGGGAATAAATATAGATAACCTTCCTTTCTTTGTGCCGATTGCTATAAAAGCAAAAGGTCAGACGATGATTCACGATTGGTATTATGAAAACCGCGCTATATATTTGACAGAATTAAACCGTCTAGGAGCGGAAATCACTCTAGCCGACCCGCATCGGCTCTATATTCAGGGCGGTACTCCGCTCAAGCCCGCGCAGGTCGTCTGCCCGCCCGCCCTGCGTCCTTCGATGGTGATACTCATTTCCATGCTGGGAGCAAGCGGTACCTCTATTCTACGCAATGTGTATATGATAAACCGCGGATATGAAGAAATTGCAGAGCGCTTAAACTCTATCGGCGCGGATATTAAAATAATAAAGGGAAACTAATGTCAAAGAGACACTTTGACAAGCCTAAAGTTATCGTAATTATGGGGCAGACTGCTACGGGTAAAAGCGCGCTGGCTGTAAAAATTGCCAAAAAAATTGGCGGAGAAATAATTTCGGCTGATTCAAGGCAGGTTTATAAGGGGCTTGATATCGGTACTGGAAAAATATTTACAAAAGAGATGAAGGGAATTTCCCATTATTTAATTGATATAGAAAGTCCAAAAAATAAATTTACGGCGGCTCAATTTAAAGAACTCGCTGAAGAAAAAATTAAAGAAATAATAGCTCGCGGTAAAACTCCAATCATCTGCGGAGGCACGGGATTTTATATTGATGCTATAACTAAAGGCGTTGTCTTCCCAGAAGTTCCGCCAAACTATCCACTTCGCAAGAAATTAGCATTAGCAAACGACCGCGCACTAATGCTGAAACTCAAAAAAATTGACCCCGAACGCGCAAAAAACATAGACCCAAAAAACAAAGTGAGGCTTATTCGCGCGATTGAGATAGCGAAAGCTTTAGGTAAAGTCCCCCACTTGGCGGTTAAACCGCCAAGTTATAAATTTATTAAGATAGGCCTCTATTTGCCCGCCGAAAAGCTCAAAAAGAAAGTAGCAAAAAGAGTGAAAAAAATGTTTAATCCGCCAGCTGGCGGAGGCTTGCTGGATGAAATCAAAAAATTAAAAAAATCTGGTGTGTCAGACAAAAGACTAAAAGAACTGGGTTTTGAATACTACAAACCTACGCAAGAAAAAGTGATTAATGGAACCATGCAATATGCCAAGCGGCAAATGACGTGGTTCAAGCGCGACAAAGAAATAAAATGGCTTAATGCGTCAAAAATTACAAAGGATTACCCTCTGTAATTTTACCCGAACCACACATTTTTTATGTTTACGAATTCTTTGATGCCGTAGGTGCCGAGTTCTCTGCCGTAGCCGGATTTTTTAATGCCGCCGAAAGGCGCGCGCGGGTCGGATTTGACCATGTCATTCACGCAGACATTTCCCGCTTCGATTTGTGGGATAATGCGTTTCGCTTTTATCATATCGGAAGTAAAAATAGATGCGCCGAGGCCATACCTTGTGTCATTTGCCATCTGTATTGCTTCTGACTCTGTTTTGAACGAAATTATTGGCATAACCGGACCAAAGACTTCTTCGTCATAAACTGGCATACCCTTTTTTACATTAGTCAAAACTGTGGGCAGATAGAAAAAACCTTTTTTTCCTTTCCGAGCGCCTCCATAGGCGACTTTGGCGCCGAGTGAGACCGATTTTTTTACTTGCATCGTGACTTCTTCTAGAATTTTTTCCGTAGCTAAAGGTCCGATATCTGTTTCTTTATTGCTAGGATCGCCAACGGATAATTTTGAAAATTCTTCTATAACAAGTTTTGTAAATTTGCTTTTTACAGATTCTTCCACAATAAATCTTTTTGCGGAAATACAGCTTTGTCCGACATTACCCTGCATTCTAGCTAGGACAGCGACTCTTGCCGCCTCAGTAATGTCTGCATCGGCAAAAACAATAAATGGGTCGCTGCCACCCAATTCCAGCACCACCTTTTTTATTTCTTCTCCGGAGACTCGCGCTACCGCAATGCCTGCTTTTTCACTGCCTGTCAGAGTGACCGCGGCTATTCTAGGGTCGCGAATTAAACCTTCAACCCGCGACACAGAGAGAAATAAATTTTGAAAAATGCCTTTCGGAAAACCGGCGGCGATAAAAGATTTTTCAATCGCCTTCGCGCACTGCGGCACATTTGAAGCGTGTTTCAAAATTCCGACATTTCCCGCCATAATGGCTGGCACGGCAAAACGATAAACTTGCCAAAACGGAAAGTTCCATGGCATAACAGCAAGCACTACTCCCAGCGGGTCAAATTCCGCATATTGCTCTTTTTTGTCTGTATTTAATATTTCATTAGCTAAAATATTTTCTGTATTATCTGCATAATAATCACAAAGTAACGCGCACTTTGCGATGCCTATTGGACCGGACTTCATCGTTTTACCCATTTCCAGCATTTGCAATTTGGAAAATTCTTCGGCGTGAACGCGCAGATATTCTCCAAGCTTGAGCATCAAGACCGCCCGCTCTTTAAAAGAAGTTTTCTTCCACAACTTGAAAGCTTTGTCTGCAAGCGCGAGTTTCTTTTCCAGTTCTTTGTCTGAAATTTCTTCAAATGTTTTTAAAACTTCTTCTGTTGTTGGATTTTTTGATTGAATCATAAAATTAGTTTCTAGGGGCTAGTAGCTAGCTTCTAGGTTTTTAATAGAACCCAAAATCTTGTTAGCTTCTTGGTAATTTATTGGGCAAGCTATGATATGCACGCCTTTACTATTTAAGGCTTTTTTAAGAAGTGGCGCGAGGTCTTGTGCTTTATCTACTTTATGTCCAACAGCTCCGAAACTCTCTGCGAGCATTATAAAATCTGGATTGTTAAAAGAAAGTCCAAATGAAGCCATGTTTAACTTTTTCTGTTTCCATGCAATCATCCCAAAACCGGAATCGTCTAAAATAAGCACTGTTAAGTTTACTTTTAGGCGCACGGCTGTTTCCAAGTCCGGAATACTCATCATAATTCCCCCGTCGCCGGCAACGACGAGAACCTTCTTTTTCAGATAAAGAATTTTTAGCGCGATACCGGAAGGAAGTCCGGCGCCCATGGTCGCGAGAGCATTGTCCAAAAGAAGCCCGTTGCGTTCTCTTGTGACAAAACTGCGGGTGATATATATCTTGTACATGCCGTTATCAAGCGCGAGTATGTCGCTTTTTGACAGAACTTTGCCTATGTCGGCGACAACTTTTTCCGGTCGAAGCGGAAAATCCGCTGATTGTCCAAACTTGAGAACATCTTTTTTGGAAGCTTCCCGAACTTTGTAAAAATAATTAAAGTCCCAAGATTCACTCTTTTTTATTTTTTCTGTAAGCGCAGAAAGAGAAATTTTAATATCTCCAATGATTTCGTGTGTCGGTATATATACATCTTTGGCGACAGAAGAAAAGAAATTGATGTGAATAACTTTACATTTCGGGAGACTCTCGGGAGTCAAGATAATAGGCGGAGTATTGATTACATCGTGTCCAATTAAAATAATCGCATCTGCGTGTTTAAAAGCAAGATGCGCGAAATCCCCCTGCGCTATTCCCGTCCCGCCGATATAAAGCGGGGAATTTTCATCAAATCCACCCTTGCCCATTTGGGTTGAAACAAAGGGAATGCCGGTTTTTTGAAAAAAGGTCTTGAGTTCTTTTTGAATGGGTTGCCTGTTTGCGCCCGCGCCTAGGATAACTAGCGGGTGCTTTGCTTTTTCAATTTCTTTTACGGCTTCGGTTATTGATTCTGCGCTAGCGGTTTCAGGAATAATTTTTTTAATGGGAATAGGTTTCGCGTTGCAAACTTCACCTGCTATGTCTTCCGGAAGCTCCAGATGCGCCACGCCCGGACGCTCAGCCTCAGCTAGGCTCACAGCTTCGGAAAACATTTGCGGAACATCATCGCCATTTACCACAGATGCGGAGAATTTTGTGACTGGCTTCATCATTGATACGATATCCACAATTTGGAACTTTCCCTGCTTACTTTTTCTGATGGGCTTTTGTCCGGTAATTACCAAAAGCGGGAAACCCCCAAGTTGCGCGTATGCAACGCCCGTCATTAAATTGGTCGCTCCAGGACCGAGAGTAGACAACGCCACGCCTACTTTGCCAGTAATTCTACCGAATGTTGCCGCCATAAACACCGCCGTCTGCTCATGGCGAGTGGTTATAAAAGTGATTTTGGAATTCCTCTGTGATTTTCTTATGGCTTCCAAAAAATCCAAAGTTTCTTCGCCTGGCACGCCAAAAATATACTTCACTCCGTGAGCTTCAAGGCATTCCACCAGCACTTCAGCTGTATTTTTCTGCGACTTTGACATAATGACTTATTGATTTTTAATCATAATAATCGGGAAATTTATGCAAAGCTCTAGTAGCTTTGCTATCCCTGTTGTAATGTTTAAATTCTTCTATATTCTCAAAAAGAATTAAATTCCCACTCGGTGTTCCATCATTTAAAAAAACTTTAACGAATTCCGGCTTTCCGTTTTTATCTTCTCCCCATTCAACACGCGCCTCGCCTTTTTCAACCATATCAGCAATGGTATATTCTCTTTTTAAGAAATTTTCCTTGTAAACTTCCCATTTTTTGTCTTTTGCGGGTTCAATCCCCCTTTGTTCTGTAGACATATGTTTATATTAGCACATTGTTAAAAATTTCTTGAGGGCGGGCCCACGAGGGCTCGAACCTCGGTCTTTCCTTTTGGAGAGGAAAATTCTACCACTGAACTATGGACCCTTGGCTTATTTATACCTTTTCATAAGGCTTTTTGCAATAAAAAGAGTTGCCCCCACAACAATTGTTCAGATTGTCGTGGGGGCAAGTGTTCATCTTCCTCCTCTTCTTTTTCCTCCCACAAAACTGATAACCACTCGTGTAGGAGGACTAATACAATGACCACCGAAAGAACAACAATAATTTTCATATCGTTTTTATTTTAACACGTATTATGTTTAGATTTTCCTACTTCTTCGCCTCTTTATGCTTAGTTTGCTTTCGGCACCAGTTGCAATACTTTTTGAGCTCTATCTTTTTTGTGACGAGTTTCTTGTTTTTGCTGGACCAATAATTCACCCGTTTGCAGATGGCGCAGGCAAGTTTTATAAGTCTATCTTGTGACATATTTAAATACTAGTATAAAAAACATAAAAAAGCAACCCTAATGCACCTCACCCCGACCCTCTCCTTATTAAGGAGAGGGGGAAATTCTTACACAACAACCCTCGGCAATAGCGAACTTATCCGCGTGACAATCTCATAGTTGATGGTATTGAGCTTTCTTGCGATTTCTTCGGCAGTAATTTGTTTTCTATGCTGTGTTCCGATAATGACGACTTCGTCTTCAGCCTTGACGTTTGATAAATGAGACACGTCAGCCGTAAACTTATTCATTGATACCCTGCCGATAATCTTGCATCTAGTTCCTCCAATCAGGACCTGACCCCTATTGGAAAGTCCGCGGTCTATCCCATCCGCGTATCCCTGCGGAATCACGGCAACCTTCATCCTTTTTTTAGTAACGTATGTGAGCCCATAACCCACAGTAAAACCTTTTGGTAAAATTTTTACTTGCGCAACTCTTGTTTTCCAAGCCAATACGGGCTTTAGTTTAAATTGAGAATCTTTGTAAATAAATTTTAGATGTTTAGAAGGCCACAGACCGTATATACCGATGCCGAGACGTACCAGCGGATTAATGCCCTTTTTTTTCATGCCCACTGGCAGGCAATTTTCATAAGCCAAAATTCCCGAAGTGGCGGAAATGTGCGTTTGTAATTTTTTAAAACCGAGAGCGGCAGCCAGTTTCAGAGCCTTGTTGTATTCCCTGATTTGCTTGCGCGCGTGGATAAAATTCGAGATGTCTTCCATATTTGCAAAATGGGCGTAAATTCCCGTGGCTTTTATATATCTACACCTTCTGACTTCTTTTAAAAACCCGCCTAAATCACCAAGCAAAAAACCTTCCCGTCCCAGATAAGCGTCTACTGGTATATGTATCTCTTGTTTTATTTTTAATTCTTTAGATATTGCGTTCACTTCCTTCAACTCTTTGATTGAGAAAATAGACAAAATACAGCCGAGTTTTATTGCCTGGGGCAAGTCTGCCAGCTGGACGTATCCCAGAACCAAAGTTTTCTTTTTACTGACTTGTCTTAAGGACTCCAGTTCTTCCAAGTCATCAACCTGAAAATAATCCATATAAGGTTCAAGAATTTTAGCGACTTCATTCTGTCCATGTCCGTAAGCGTTGCCCTTTATCGCTACTGAAAATTTCGTGCCGATATTTGCAAGATTTTTAAACTGTTTTGTGTTGTAAATTAAATTCGCCGCTGATAACTCAACGAAGGAAAGAGGCTTTTTATTCATCGTTCAGTATCCTTTATTTTTAATCAGCAATTCTAAAAACTTCGTTGGAAATAAAGGGTGTGGTTCCGCTAATGCCTGATGGAAAATGACTGTTGAGGGTGTAAGTCCGGGAAGAGTGTTTATTTCAATAACTTTAATGCTGCCGGTTTTGACGTGAGCGAAGATGTCAATTCTGGCGTATCCGCTAATTCCAACTTTTTTCGCAACCGTTTCAACTAAACTTTTCACACGTTGAAGATTTTTTTTAGAAATAATTTCGCTCGGAGGCGGAGTAATGTTTACACCCGTGCCTCCCTGAAATTTCTCTTCCACGCTCAAGATGGTCATTTCTGCAACAGTAATGGAGGGAGAAAGGGCCTTTATGCGTCCATTTTCTTCTACAACACCAACAGTCATTTCCACATATCCGCTTTTCGGAGTATAGGAAATATTTCCTTCTCTGGCTTTTAATTTATCTGTTTCTATAAATGACTCAAAAATAATGTCCTGCAGGCGCCCTTCAGGCATATCAATAGCGTTTATCTGGGCTGTAAAAGTGTGGGGCTCGGCTGTGAGAATTCTATTTTTAATCAAAGAAATATAGGTGGATAAATCTTTTTTATTAAAAAGTCTCACCACTCCCGCAGAACATCCGTCGCCCCGGGGTTTGGCGATGATTGTTTTTGTGCTGAGTCTTTCCCTTAACATTCTCCAATGGGCATCTGTCAGGTCGTTATCTATATTTTGGGGAACATCTTTTATTTTAAACAAAACATGCTGGGCCACGCTCACCCCCTTTATCTTAGCTTTTGCTATTTCTTCATTAGTTTCCCATTTATCCATACATAATTTAGAAGTGATGCTGCACGACCCGTTGAATTTTATTTTTCTTTCTTCCAATATTTTTTGCAAAGTTCCGTTTTCGCCTATTCCGCCATGTAAAGCTAAAAAAATAAAAGGGTATTTTTGTAAGATCTGGCTGAAAGAATGTTTTTTGGGGATAAAAAAATTTTCGGTTGTGTCATTATTACTCAAACGCAGTTTTATTCTTGTCTTTTCTATTAGGAAAAAAAGCCTTGCTATATCTTTTTGGGCATTCCGGGCGTTTTCCACTATCTCTTCTACTGTGTGATTAAGAGTATATGTATAGGGAAGCTCCCAAACGACTCCTTTTTTGTCCAGCAAATAAGGAAAAGGCTTGTAAATCTTTGAGCCCCGCAATTTAAGCCAAACATTTGTGCCGCTCATAAGCGAAACTTGTTTCTCGGCCGTTTGTCCACCAAAAAGCACCGCCACCGGCTTGCGTTTTAGGTCAATATCTTTACTGATAAAAACATTTTCAACTAAGCTGGATATGCCGCGGTTTCTGCAGGCATTATTGATAATATAGCGAAAAAAATCTTGGTGGGAAAAACCAATTCTGGAACTTTGTTGAAACAAAAAACTATTTTGCTCCATGCCAGAAATCGGATTAAAATCCGAAAACCAGATATTTCCGTCAGGCAGTAAAAAACCGTCAAAACGCGCAAAATCCCGCATTCCGAAGATGGAAAACAACTGTTCCGCTTCTATCTGAATTTTTTCAATGATTTGGTTGCTGAATCTGGGAGGACAGTAATAAGACACTTGGCGGGTGGGTAAATATTTCTTGCGAAAATCGAAAAATTGATTTTTACTGTACTCCACCTCTATCTCTGTAGGCAGTATCGCAACTGGAATATTTAGCTTGTTTGCGAGCATAATGACAGTAAATTCCTGGCCTTCCATGAAAGGTTCAATCACTATGCGAGTGTCTATGCGCCGGCTGAAAAGATTTTTCACGCTTTTTACTGCGCCTTCTATGCTGTTTACAGAAAATACGCCAATGCTAGAACCTCCTGAGGCCGGCTTCACGATCGCGCGGGTGATAGACTCATTTTTCCAGAATTCTTTTACTTTACGAATAACTTCCTTGTTTGTATCCGTAATTTTGACAACAATGGAATTAGGCGTATAGAACCCCAGCTTGCGGATATGGACGTTCGCTTTACATTTGTCAAAAGCCATCTTGCATGATTTTGCGGAAGAACCGATAAAAGGAATTTTATTTTTCTCCAGAAAACTTTGTATTTCTCCATCCTCGCCGAAACTGCCGTGGATGCAGGGAAAAACTATTGTGACCTTTTTTAAAATAGCCGCCAACTTGGAATTAGAAAGTTCTTTGGCGGATTTATTCAATTTAAAATCAAAATCGCTTGGAGTGTTTGAATAAAGCTGCGCAGTTGATATTTTGTAAGGTTTTTTCTTTTCGTTAAAATAAATAGGAATAATATCCACGCCCTGACTGCCCAAATGGTCAAGCACACTGCGAGCGGAATTCAAGGATATTCCTCGCTCAAGCGATGGTCCGCCGCAAAGTATCGCCACACTAATTTTTTTCTTTAGTTCGTTTTTTTTACGCATTTTTACAAAAAATAGTTTTCTAATTACCCTTAATATATAAGAATAGAAAGAAAAAGTCCAAGAAAACTGTGGATAACTTGGCTCTCTTTGCAAAAATTTATTTAGATTCTAGTACTGCGCTTTTTAGATTTTTTTGAATGTTTGTCAGGTTTTTGTAGCCATTTTGGGTGATTAAGACCATATCTTCTATACGCACTCCGCCAAAGCCCTTGAAATAAAGCCCGGGTTCTACAGTCATCACACACCCTGCTGGTAGAATATCGGGGCTTTTTGGCTTGAAATTCGGCCATTCGTGGATAACTGTGCCGACTCCGTGACCGAGTCCGTGCTTGAAATTATTTTTATATTTTTTCGCCAAAAATTTTCTGGCCGCGTTGTCTATTATTTTTGCTCGCTTTTCCCCTTTGCTAATTTTATTCATAGCCAAATTCATTGCCTGTAAAACACTCTTATATATTTTCTTTTGCTTTTTACTAGGCTCGCCCCAGAAAAAAGTGCGTGTCATATCCGAACAATAGTGGTTTACCGTGCATCCGAAATCAAACATGATGGTATCCGCCCCGCCACGGCGGGTAAATTTTTTCAATCTTGTTTTGCCGGGTTCGTGATGGATGTTCGCGGTATTTTTACCGAAAGCAACGATGGGTGAAAAAGACAAAATAGGCGCGCCGTATTTTATGAATCTTTTTGTTATAAACTCTGCGATAGCAAATTCTGTAACATTTGTTTTTAGTTGTTTCAGCACATCCTGCAATACCCTCTCGCTTATTCTTTGCGCCTTGATTATATTCGCGAGTTCTTTCTTGCCCTTCACCGCCCGCACTTCATGGATTAGTTTTATCTGTTGCATACGAAAAAGTAGTTAATTAAAACAATTTCACCACATCATGAAATGTAACGACAACCATCAGTAATATCAAAATGCTAAAACCGATCATATTGACGGTATTAGCAAATTTTGGGTTCAGACGCGAGCCTAAAATTTGCTAATACCGTCAATATGATCGGTTTTAGCATTTTGATATTACTGATGGTTGTCGTTACATTTCATGATGTGGTGAAAT
>MFTJ01000010.1:0-12280 GCA_001786805.1 Candidatus Nomurabacteria bacterium RIFCSPHIGHO2_01_FULL_39_10
GATTTTTTCTACTTCAGAATCTTGTTTTTTAAATTTATAATCACCATCAATTGTAGCACTAAACCACTGACAAAAATATTCATGCGTCGTCGAAGATCGAACTTTATGTTCTAATTTTGGTTTTAAATTATATAAGCCAATTTCCTCTCCTGCTTCTTTTATTACATTTGACTCGTAAGTCTCTCCTTCTTCCAATGTTCCTGCTACTGCCGAACCCCAACACCCAGGACTGCGCTTTTTGGAAAGACTTCTTCGCGCAAGCAAAACTTCATCCTTTTCATTTGTAATCCATAGCGCAGAAACTCTGCAGATATCGCTTTTTTGTCTATCATTCATATCTACAATTTTTATAATTTCATCTTGTTCATTTACAATTGGAATTTTCATTTTATTTACTGAAAGTAAAAGTTAGATCGGTCTCAAGCGCTTTTGCAAGTTTTTGCGCAAATTTAAATGTTGGGTTATAGGTGCCTGATTCCAGCCGTGATATGGCAGATTGTCCTGTCCCAAGTCTCTTGGCAAGCATTTTTTGAGAAATATTCTTTTTGATACGAGCCTCAATTATAGCATTTATAAGAGCATATTCCGGTTCAAGAGCATCATACTCTTTACGAAACTCTAGATCTTTCATAAGCTCATTATGGATAATAGAAAACTTCGGTAGTGATTTCGCATTTACTTTTTTTGTTTGTTCTTTTTTCATATTTTTAGTATATCACATATATGTAATATTATGCAAGTGTCGCCTTTCTAAACTTTGCTAAATCCAAATCTTGTTTTGATATTAAATTATCTTTTTTCTCAAACACATGTAAAATAAAAGCTTCTTGATTATGAAAACAATAAATTACCCTTATCTGTCTTTTCCCTAATTTTCGTAGCTCAAATAATCCCCCGCCCAGAGCCTTGCTATATGGCATTTTTATTTCATTACCGCATTTATGTAAAAGAAGTATGAGTCTATCAATGCTAGAACTTGATTTTTTTTCAAGAGATAAAATAAATTTCAATATATCTTCTGTATAATATCTGATTTCCATCTATTTAAAAATTTTCTTAATCTTTGCATAAATTTCCTGATGGATATCCGGGAAACTCCTCAGTTTTTCATTTTTCATGCATTCTATTTTCATCCACCCCTTTTGCGTCTTCGCCAGCCAGAGCGCGCTTTTTATGGAATTCTTTAGGAAATTTTTATCCTTCTCGTGCACATCTTTTTTGCTACCCAAGTAAGCGCGAGCGCCTTTATAATTGCGGTCTTTGATTAATTTCAAAACCGTCTCAATGGGCAAAGATAAATACACAGTCAGATTCGGCGCCGGAATTTTAAAAACTTTATATTCCATTTCGGCGAGCCACTTCATAAAAGCTTCCCGCTTTTTTACATTGGCAATTTTTCCTCCCTGATGTATCTGGTTTGAGGAAATATATCTATCCATCACTACTATATATCCCTGTTTGAGCCAATTTTGGATTTTTTCTTTTGATTCCCATCTGTCCGCCGCATACACCACAGAAGCAATTTTTGGGTGAATATTAACCCAGTTGTAATACTGCTCGGAAAGGCAGTGCGCAATAAATTTTCCGAAAAAATTATCTTCATAGCGCGGGAAATGGATGAACTTTGTTTTATGTCCGTCCCTGCGGAGATGCTTCATCAGTAATTTTGCCTGAGTGGTCTTCCCGCTCCCGTCCGCGCCGTCTATAACTATGAGTTTTCCCTTTTTTGTCATACCTAAAATATAACAGAAAAAGAACTAAATTGAAAATTTAGGCAGACAAAAATTTTAGGCCCGTTTCTTTATCTACTTTTTTATTGATTTTTGACGGTAGCCAGTCGATAACAACTTCGCCGGTGATAGAAATAATTAATTTTGCGATATGCCCGCCGAAACATTTATATTCTTCATCTGAAAATACCCCATGCGCATGAATCATCGGTTCACCTTCAAACCATGTAACATTGCCATTCACAGAAACCATCTCAATATTCCCCATATTAAAAACTTTTTTGAAATATTTTTTCGTTGCTACATCAAAATAACTAAGTTCCACTTCCCTACATGCACCAATCATGGAAAAATTACAGGACAAATCTTTTTTCTGCGCGACTGATTTAAGCACGCTCAAAAACTCCTCCCCTTTTTCAATTCTTACCACACTTTTATTTTGCGAATCCAGAATAATTTGCATAGTTTTTAGACAAAACTTTTTGGTATCGGAAACTTCTTAGCGAGAGCCTTGATTTCTTTATGCACAGATTCTTTTAATTTTTTATCGTCCTTATTTTTTAGAACTTTGATCATCAGTTCGGCGACTTTTTTGCATTCTTTCTCCTTGAAGCCACGGGTGGTGATAGCTGGCGTGCCGAAACGGATACCGGAAGGGTCAAGAGGTTTTCTAGTGTCCCCCGCAATGGAGTTCATATTTAAGGTAATGCCCACTTCGTCTAGCATTGTCTGCGCTTCTTTGCCGGTAACTCCAAGTGAGCCGAAAACATCAGCTAAAATTAAATGATTGTCCGTGCCACCGCCTATCATACGAATTTTTTGTTCACGCAAAACTTCAGCCATAGCCTTGGCATTTTTGAGAACCTGCTCTGCGTATTTTTTATATTTTGGAGTCATCGCTTCGCCAAAAGCCACGGCTTTTGCCGCAATAGTATGCATGTGTGGACCGCCTTGAATACCAGGGAAAATAGATTTATCAATTTTCTTGGCGATTTCTTCATTTTCGCGAGTAAGAATTATCCCTCCGCGCGGACCACGGAAGGTTTTGTGTGTGGTGGAAGTTATAATATCAAAACCATCGTCAAAAGGATTGCGTAAAACTCCGGCGGCAATCAATCCAGCGATGTGCGCCATGTCTGCCATAGTTACTGCTCCGACTTCTTTGGCAATCTCCACAAATTTTTTGTAGTCCAAAGTGCGGGAATAGGCAGAGAAACCGGCGAGAATAATTTTAGGCTTGTGTTCTAAAGCAACTCTTCGCAAATCTTCATAATCAATTTCGCCAGTGTCTGGATTTTTCATCTTGTAAGTAACAAATTTATAAATCTTGGCGGGAAGAGTCATGGGGTGACCGTGTGTGAGGTGTCCTCCGTGCGACAAATCCATGCCGAGCACGGTATCCCCCGGTTCTAGCAGGGCTGCATAGACTGCCAAGTTTGCCGGGGCGCCAGAATGAGGCTGAACATTGGCAAATTTGCATTTGAATAGTTTACAAACACGCTCAATCGCAAGCCTTTCTACATGGTCGGTAAACTCCTGCCCACCGTAATAACGCCTGCCTGGGTATCCTTCGGAATATTTATTTGTAAAAACCGAGCCGTTTGCCGTTAAAACATCCTCGGAAACATAGTTTTCTGAGGGAATAAGCTCAAGTCCCTCCCTCTGCCTTTTCTCCTCCCCTTTTATTAATTTCTCTACTTGTTTGTCTCGCATGCCTACAATATAACAAACTATTTACTAAATGAAAACTCCTCATTTTGGCCGTCAGATTTCATAATTATTGCGCCTAGCAAGTCAGTCCGAAAGACCTTTGCGTCAAATTGGGTCAAGGTATCCAAAGTATCTTTGTGCGGATGACCGTAATTGTTATCTTTGCCATCTGATATAAGCGCGTAGACGGGAGCCGCAGCCTGCGCGAAAGAAGCGCTGGTGGAGGTTCTGGAACCGTGATGTCCAACTTTGAGAATAGTGCTTTTTAGTTTGGCTTTTGAATTTTCCGCAAGAATTATTTTTTCCGTTACAGATGTAGAATCGCCAGTAAGCATGATTGATGTATTACCATAAGTAAGTTTCGCCACGATTGAACCATCATTGCTGTCCCATAATGAGACATCCCTGTCGGGAAATAAAATATCTATCACCGCTCCAGAGCCGATGTGGAGCCGCATGCCCCTTTTCGCTAAAATTTTTGGAATTTTTTTGTCTTTTATTTCTTGTTCCAAGTTCTGGTAAATTTTAGAGTCATTGAAAGTGCCGGGCTCAAACACTCCGCCCACTTTGTAAACCTTTAAAATATCCGGAAACCCGCCGATATGGTCTTGGTCCGGATTGGTAATCACTATAGCGTCAATCGTTCGGTCAAACAGAGACATCACACGCGCAAGCTGGCTCATTATTTTTCTAGGCGGTCCGGCGTCAAACAAAACCTGCGTTCCGGTGGGAGACTCTATAAACAGAGCGTCCCCCTGCCCAACATCAAGCATGGCAAAAGTCAGGACTCTGCTAGAATTTTTGAAATCTTGAAAGAAAAGAAAAAGAGTAATGACAAAAAGTAGGAAAGTAAAAATCAATAAATTGTATTTCTTGTAACTTTTTAGCATGCTATAATGTTAACATATTAATAATTAGCTGAAATAAAATGAAAAAATACGAAGAAATAAAATTTAATATCGGAGAATTAAAAGGAATTTCAAAAAAGACAATTGATGAGCATTTAAAGCTTTATGCCGGATATGTTAAAAATACGAACCTTATTCTAGAAAAAATTCCTGAATATGAGAGTTATGCGAAAGAGGACGCATTTGCGCCCTATGTCGCAAGCGAAATCCAGCGCCGTTTCGCCTTTGAATTTGACGGTATGCGAAACCACGAATATTATTTCAAAAGCCTGGAAGACGGAGCAAAAATAGTGCAGGGAGAAAGCCCGCTCAAAACCGCTATGGCGGAAGAATGGGGTAGTGTTGACCTGTGGTTTGCCCGATTTAAGACAATTGCCATGACGCGGGGCATCGGCTGGGCGGTGCTTTATTATGATCCTACTAACAAAAAACTTTTAAATACTTGGGTTGACGAACAGCATTTGGGGCATTTGACAGGACTCCGCTGGATTTTCGGAATTGATATGTGGGAACATTCTTTTTATCTGGATTACGCGACCGACAAGAAAAAATATGTTGACGCTTTTTTGGAAAATGTAAATTGGGAAGTCGTGGAAAAAAATTTTAAAAAGGCTCAATAAAAAATGCTTTAATATTTCTGCCGAAAAGCTTATAAATAAAATATGCGTAGATTAGAATTGTCAGAAAAAGCGGAAAATTTGGAATAGAAAAAAAAGCGAACGGCAGATTTGCGAAAAAATTAACCACACCGAGTTCATAATGAAGAAATAAATATGAGATATACCCTAAAGGCGCGGCTAGTATATGCGAAATCACCCCGCCAAGGCTGGTAAAAAATCCTAAAAGCATTGTAAAAGAAATAAAAGGAAGAATAAAAATATTTGCCGGCAGGGCGACAAGAGAAAGATTGCCCATTTTGTATAAAATAAAAGGCAGGACAAAAATATAAGCGGCAAAAGTGACGGACACGATGTCCCGCAATTTGAAAAAGTCCGGAACCCACATAAAATATTTTTCAATTCTCGGCGTCAGAAAGATAACTGCCACAGTTGCAATAAAGGAAAGCTGAAAAGAAACATCATATACAAGAACAAAAGGATTTAATAAAATCATAAATACACCCGCCAAGATAAGAGCCCGCGCGACATCATAATTTCTGCCGGTCGCGCGGGCGACGAGAACCAAAGTCGCCATTATTCCCGCCCGTATGGCTGTAGAACTTCCGCCGGTCATCAAGATAAAAAGCAAAATAGCGAAAATACCTGCCCCGATGCCGAGATTTTTCGGGAGAAAGGCAAACAATTTCATAAACCATTCGGCAACTATGGTGATATTGTATCCGGAAAGCGCCACGATATGTATGGTACCGGTATCAATAAATTTTTGACGCATTTCACTGCTGAAAGAAGCCTTCTCCCCTAAAATAAGCCCACCCATCAAGAGCGATTCAGGACTTTGCACTACCAGATTCATTTTTTCTAAAAACTTTTCTTTAATAAAAAACAGTCCACTTTTTATTTTGTTGCCATTGCCTCTTGAGAGAATCTCAACATCTGCGTAATTCATTATGAAATAAATTCCGTCTTTTCTTAAATAATTTACATAGTCAAATTCTTTACCCTGATCGGTTATAAAATTCTCCGGCTTGAATAGCTTGCCGGAAAAATTCACCTCATCGCCGTATTTATAATCCTCACCGAATTGAGTGGAAATGAGTACTTTAGCCTTATTTTTGGGAGATGAAATTTCAACAGTCAATTTTTGATTATTTTCCCTTATATCCGGTTCATCCACAATAATTCCAGAAAGTGAAACTTTTTCTCCTATTTTTGATTCTAAAACACTAGGCGCAAGAACATTAACCGCATTAAATCTTAAAATTCCCAAGCAAGACGCCAGAATAAAAACCGAAGCTATGATGCCCCCGCCTGCAACGCTATGCGTAGCATTGCGGGCAGGCCACTTGTTTTTAGAGATTAAAGAAAAAAATAAAATTAACGCAAAACTAACCACACTAATTAAAACAACAAAATAAAAATCAACAAACAAAAAAGACCTCAAAAACACCCCAAATATAAATCCGAAACATATTGCATAGAAAATTCTATCCTGCATTTCTTTTAAGTTTCACCGGCTCTCCTTCCGCGAAACTGGTGGCAATAAGGTCAGCGCGATTGTTCATTTTGTTTTCATTATGCCCTTTGACATAAGTCCACTTGGGTTTAAGCTCTTGGGTAAGCGTATACAACTCTTCCCAAAGCTCTTTATTTAAGACCGGTTTCTTGGCGGCATTGCGCCAATTATTTTTTTGCCAGCCGAAAATCCATTCGGTAATTCCCAATATCACATATTTAGAATCAGAAATAATTTCGACCTCACCCTTCGCCCTCTCCTGGACAGGAGAGGGTTGGGAGAGGTTGTTCTTTTTTATATATTTCAATGCTTCTATAGACGCAGTGAGTTCCATTTGGTTATTTGTGGCATGTGCTATATGTCCACCTATCTCATACACGCCCTTCGGGTCACCAGAGTTTTGCGGAAGCAAAACGACGGCGCCCCAGCCTGCTTTTCCCGGATTCCCCTTCGCCGCCCCGTCTGTATAAATAATAATTTTGTTTTTCATATAATATCCTCAATTCTTAATCTTAGCTCTTCTCTGCCTCTAAATCTAGACAAATCAAAAGTGGCAAGCAGATTGACCTTGAGACTTTCTTCTAATTTATTTTTAAAAGAATCTATTCCGGAAAAAAAAGAAATGGCTTTGGCTTTTTTGTATCTGTCGCTCGCATCAGAAAAAGTAATTTCTAAATGTTCTCCAGAGCCGTTTTTACCGAACTTTTTTATATTGTCTATGTTCACATTTTCAAAAAGAAACACGGGTTTGGGATTTCCAAAACCAAACGGCTCAAGTTTCTCTATTTCTTTCCAATTTTTCATATTTATTTCAGCAAGAGATAATTTCACATCACCACCCCCTTTCCCCTCCTTGATTAAGGAGGGGTGCCCGGAGAGCGGGGTGGTAATTTTCTTGAAATTTTTAGATAGCGCCTCTTCTAAAAAATGAATTTTATCATTATGGACAGTAAATCCGCCGGCCAGCTCATGACCGCCAAAATCTATGAATGATTCGCTGGCGGCGGTCATAAGCTCCACCACGGAAACAGAGCCGTCGCTCCGGCAAGAACCTTTAATGCAGTCATTTTCATCCTTGCCCCATACAAAAACAGGTTTTTTGCGCTGGTCGCATATCTTTCCGGCAACAAGTCCGAGAATGCCTACCCGCCATTTCGGATTGCCAATGACTATAACCTCGGTGTTTTTGCGATTTTCAAATTTTTTATTCACTTCGCGCATAATGCTCGTCACAATAGTTTTTCTCTCTTCATTTATTTTTGACAAATGGTCCGCTAGCACTCCTCCTTCCGTCTCATCCTCGGTGGCCAAAAGTTCAAACGCCCTCATAGGATCATCCATCCGAGAAGCGGCATTCAGCCTGGGCGTCACCATAAAGCCGATATCGTCAGGCGACAAATATCTCTGGTCTATATTCATTTTAGCAAGAAGTTTTTGCAATCCCGGACGCGGAGATTTTTTTAAAACTTTCATTCCAAAATACGCGATAGCTCGATTTTCCCCCGTTAAGGGAACCATATCAGAAAGCGTCGCTAAGCCCGCCATATCCAACATCCATTTTTCCGCGCCATCTTTAATTTTGAAATATTCCCCGTATTTTTTCAGAAAACCTTGTACGAACTTAAAAGCAACCCCCGCGCCGCAGAGCATTTTTTCCGGATAATCGTCTGTCTTGGGATTTAAAATTGCATAAGCCCGTGGCAAAACGAAGGAGGCTCGCCCCGCCTTCACCCCGTCCGAAATATCGGCGGGGCGAACTAGGCGGGGTAAATGGTGATCGGTGATGATTACATCAATGCCGTCCACTTCTGTCTGTGCAACTTCTGCCACAGCGGTGATGCCAAGGTCTACAGTGATAAGAAGCTTTACTCCTGACTTGGCGAAGCCTTTAATCGCTTCCAAATTTAGACCATAGCCTTCACTATTTCTTTGTGGAATATACACCCCCACACCAAAATCTTTGGTATGGGGGTAAACTTCAACAGGCATATTTAACATTTTAAACAAGTCGCTCAAGATGACCGCCCCCGGAATGCCATCGCAGTCGTAATCCGCGTAGATTACTATTTTTTCCTTATTTTCCACCGCTTCATACAGCCGAACACAGACCTTTTCCATATCTTTCATAAGAAAAGGGTCGTGTAAATCGCGTTTGTAAACCGGATTTAAAAAAATATCAGCCTGCTCTTCTGTAGTGATTCCTCTTTTTTCCAGTAACGCTCTCAATAACTCACCATATTTTTGCATAACTAGAATTTTAGCATATAATGTTCTTATGAAGAATGACTGCATTTTTTGTAAAATAATAAAAGGGGAAATACCATCAAGTAAAATATATGAAGATGAAAATTTTTTCGCCTTTCTTGATATAAATCCTCTTAACCATGGCCATACACTTTTGATTCCCAAAAAACATCTTGAGTGGGTAAATGATTACGAACCGTTTGGCGAATACTGGGAAACTGCAAGAAAACTGTCAAAGACAATACAAAAAGTGCTCAATCCGCTTGTTGTTTCTTATGTCGTATATGGTTTGGGCGTTCCTCATGCGCACATACATCTAATCCCAAAATTTGAAGGAGACCAGCATCCCAAAGGACTAAATCCGGAAAAAACAATAAAATATAAAGAGGGAGAAAAAGAAAAGATAGCTAAAAAAATTACTTCTGCTCTTCAATAAGCGGCAGAAGCGCCGGGAGTTCTTTGCTGGCTAAAAATTCTAAAGTCGCTCCGCCGGCAAGGCTGATGTTGGAATAGCTTTCTAGATCTCCATACTTGCGCGCAAGGTCAATGGTGTTGCCTCCCGCAATAATTGTCTCTCCTTTATTTTTTCTCATCGCGGATAGTATCACCTCTGAACCTTTTGCGAATTTTTCATTTTCAAACTTACCCATTGGACCTCCTAAAAAAACAGTTTTGGAATTTTCTATTATATCAGAGAATAATTTTTGAGTTTTGGGACCAATATCAAGCGCCATCCATTTGTCTTCCACTGCTTCGGAAACGATATTGATAACTTTAACCGAAACACCGTCCGATACCACTAAATCCGTCGGGCAAACAATTTTGTCTTTGTATTTTCCTAATATTTCCTTGGCATACAAAACCCAATCTTTTTTCTCGCGTCTTTTTGTATCCATAAAAACATCTTCAAAAAAAGAAGAGCCTAATTTATAGCCCTGCGCCTTCAAAAAAACATTGGCGACTGCTCCTCCGACGAGAACTTTATCCGCTATTTTTAATAAATTGTTAACCGCATCCACTTTGTCGGAAATTTTTGCTCCTCCGATAATAACCGTGAAGGGTCTTTCTGGATTTTCCAAAAGATTAAAGAGCGTTTCCACTTCTTGCTGTACATAAAACCCCGCAACTGCCGGCAAGTGCCTTTCAATGCCCGTCGTTGATGCGTGAATTCTCATGGCTTGAGGGAAACCGTCAAAAACAATTACATCTTTCCCTTTGCATAGTTCTTTGGCAAATTCATCATTATCAGCCATTTCCTCCTTATAAAATCGCACATTTTCCAGCATTAAAATATCTCCCGCTTTCATCTCGGCAATTTTATCATCAACTTCTTTGCCAATACAGTCATCTATTTTAAGAACCGGATAATTTAAAAGTTCACTGAGTCTTTTCGCATGAGGATTTGTGCGAAGAGATTCCACAACTTTGCCATCAGGCCGTCCAACGTATGTGAGAATGACTATTTTACAATTTTGTTTTAAAAGATACTGTAGAGTTGTAAGTGTCGCTCTTATGCGCATATCATCGCTAACTTCTAATATGCCGTTTACTTCTTCCGTGTCAATGTCATAAGGAGCGCGGTAAAGAATAGTTTTTCCTGTAAGATTTGCGTTTTCTAGAGTTTTAAGTTTCATGAATTTTCGGCAATTTTTATAATTTCTGCGAATTTTTTCAGGTCCAAAGAAGCACGCCCCGGCAAAAGTCCATCTACCCCGCCATTTTTCAGAAAATCTTCTGTGTCTTTTTCGTTCGCGGAACCACCATAAATAATTCTGACTTGAGACGCATCATTAGATCCGAATTTATCGGAAAGTATTTTACGGATAAAAATAGTCATTTCGAGAGAGTCCGCCGGTGTGGTATCTTTGCGCCCTACTGTAGTAGAAATCGCCCAGACCGGCTCGTAAGCAATAATAATTTTTGCAATCGAAGCTTTTTTTACTCCGTCGAGACATTCTTCTAGCTGCGTTTTAACCAAATTAAAATAACTGTGGCTTTCATCGCGCGTATTCTCCCCCACACAAAGTATAGGCGAAAGTCCGGAAGCAAGCGCTGCTTTTATTTTTTTATTTATATCAAGATTACTCTCTCCCAAGGTCCGCCTTTCCGAATGACCCAAAATAACGTATCTGGCGCCAAGATTATAAACCATTTCTGCTGAAACTTCCCCGGTAAAAGCGCCCACATCGCCCCAAAAAGCGTCCTGCGCGCCAAGTTTTATTTTGCTTGTCTTGATTTTTGTTAATTTTTCCAGATACAAAAACGGCGGGCAGATGACGACTTCCGTCTTTTTTACACCCGAAATGCCTTTAATTACTCCAGAAAACAACTTTTCCGCTTCTTTTAAGGTAAGCGGATTCATTTTCCAGTTGCCTATGATTATCTTCTTGCTCATTCTTTTATTCTAGCATCTAGAACCTAAAAACTACAACCTAATTTATTCCGTTTCCTTCCAGCTTTTAATGTTCCATCCGCCGGAGGGGCCGGAAGTGAAATTTACATTTATCAATCCAGACTCATAAGTAAGAGTTGAATCATTTTGCATAAAAATACTTTTAGCAATCGCTTCTTTCGCGCCCGCGTTATTGGAGAAGTTAATTTTCCCATAAGGAGCGACAAGAATGGCAGTTCCGGCATTATTCTGTATGTCTATCGCCCCCGCTGCAGTAGAAGTGGTAAGCATCATTAGATAACTGCCGGTAGTTCCAGAGCCGTTAAATGAACCGCCATTTGCAGAAGAAATTGTCCCCTCAGCAATAATCACTTCGCTACCTCCTCCATAAGAACTGGAAAGCTTGATTTGCGAGTCGTTTGATAGACTAATATTTCCAGTAACCCAGAGAATGCCTGAAATTGTCAAAGATGTACCGTTGTTGCTTAGATTTAGATTGCCAACTATCTTTTTGGGGCCAATTGTTAAAGCATCTCCACCGGATAGATTGATATTGCCTGTTTGTGTTCCACCGAGAAGCGCATCATCTTTCCAAGACTGTATCTGCGCATCAGAAATAGAAAAATCAAGCGACTCTGGATCCGCTTGTGAAGTATCACAAACTTTATTGTTTCCACTTCCAGTCTGGCAATATAAATTACCGGAAACAGTCGAATTATTCACAGTAGGCGCATACGCATTGCCTACTCCAGACTGACCGATAGTCATATTATCTATAGTTCCGGTGGCTATCGCCGTACCTGTTATCTTTGGATTGTTTTCGCCTGTAATATCGCCATTAACATACACATTGCCATTGATTATGGAATTATTTTTCATATCTAATCCGCCTTCTCCAATTTGCATGCCATAATTGAAAGAAACTCCCTCGCCGGCAACCAAAGTCAAAGCGACTTTGCGCTCATAATTTGAAACATCTCCTAAAGAAGTAATTTCCTTGCCACTGCCGACAGAGGAGATGGTTGTGGTCGCCATATTGGAGTCTAGTGTAATGGTTTCACTGCTTCCTATTGCCATCATATTGTTTTTAATCCTGTAAAAAGCGTCCTCAACTCCCGACTCAGACAAGAAATATGATTTCTTGGAACTTAAATTAACACTGG
>MFTJ01000010.1:12375-17740 GCA_001786805.1 Candidatus Nomurabacteria bacterium RIFCSPHIGHO2_01_FULL_39_10
TGGCATATTTTTTTAATAACTACCCCGCAAAACAACCGTGTCATAAAAATCGACAACTCGTGCCAAACTATCATTATTAGAACGAACTGAGAGAACCACTTTTACCGCTTTTCCTTTGGCTGTGGTTATTTCAGTAAAAGCAAGTCCGGTAACCACGGTATTGGGTAAATTCAAATCGCCCCAACCAACACCGGCATCCCAAAACTGAATATCCGGGCTGACAAATCTAAACCCCACCGCCCTGCTCACATTATTTGTATCTGTAGTATTAAGAATCAAATCATTCACGCTAATAGAACTGATATTATCAGCCTGCCGTATTTCTCTCCCGATTCTTTCCAAGATAACTCCGCCCTGCGCCAATTCTCCGTAAATGGAAGTTTCTTTGAAAGATTTAGTCATCATAATCATAGCGTTAATCACAAATAAAGAAAAAGTGACAAAAAAGGCAATATAGAAAAGAAGTTCTAAAATGGAATACCCGCCAGATAGAGCCTTAGACTCTATCTGAGAGGCTAAGGCTCTATCTGGTATTTTGTTTTTACTATTTTTTTGCATTTAAGAAAAAATATTGGATATATAAAATCGCAAAGTCTTGGTTACGGCAATTCCTCCTTCAGGCCAAGAAACAGTAACGGTAATTAATTTTGTGCCATCGTCTATCGTTCCTTCTGAAGTTACAATATCTTTGCTTGTGTCATCGCGATTCACGTTTGAAGCAACAACTGTTCTGGTAAAAATACCTACTTGCTCCGAAGAATTAAGAGCCGTCACATTGCTCCAAGCATTGTCTCGTGCGATTCGTGTGTTTTCAGCCCCTTCTTCCAGCAAAAACGCCGCTTGAGTAGCATGCAAAGCCTGACGCGAAACATAAATAGACTTTTGAGCAACTGTCATAGTAGCCAAAATTGAAACAGTAATGATGGAAGTTGCCACCAACACTTCCACCATCATGAACCCGCGTACCTTTCTGTTTTTAAATAAATTAATCATTTTTAATTTGAACTAGCAACACCCGTCCCGGAAATTGTAATAATTTTAGAGAAAGAAGTTGTGGAAATAGTTATGATGCCGGTCTTGCTTGGACTTCCCGAAAGACGATTGAAATAAATATCCCCTGAAGTTCCGCTCACATTATTAAGTGTAACATTTGTAATAGTTGCCGGCGTGGTAATATTTATCGTTTCATTATCCAAAGATTCCTCCAAAAAACCAGTTCCTGTAAAAATTATAATTTTATCGGACTGAAAATGCACTCCATACTTCGAAGAATTTAGAGATGAGAGAGTTTGCGTGCGTGCTTTATTTATGGAAGATAATACGTCGGCAACTGCGCTTTTGAGAACTTGGTTCTCTCTAATGTTTGCAAACTGGGGAATTACAACGGCAACTAAAATAGCAATTACAGCTATGACTACTAATGTTTCTATGATTGTTATTCCTTGTTTGTACCGATTTATCATGGTGTTAATTTATTTCAACAAGGATTCTTTTATAAGATTAATATTATGTATACTGTTTGTTTCTTTATTTTCTATCATAAATTCATAGGCTTTATCTGAAAATAACCCTATAGGCAACTTATCTAAGCGCTCTTTTACAACTTTTATCGCTTGTTCTGATTGGTCTATTCCTATCCAATTTCTATCCAATTCTTGCGCTCCTATTAGGGTCGTACCAGAACCGCAAAAACAGTCTAAAACTAAACTATCTTTGTTAGACGAAGCAGAAATTATGAATTTCAGCAAATCAAGATTTTTTTCAGTTGGATAATTGGGATATTGAGGATCTTTAAATTCCCAAATGTCTTGAGTTTTTTTACCGTCTCTTTCATCTACATAAATTTTCTTTCGCGGAACATCATTTTTTGACCACTCAATTAAACCCTGCCTATCCCATTCTTCAAGAATTTTTGGGTCAGTTCTCCAATGTCGTCCTTGTGGCGGTTTTACTCCGCGCCATTCTTTCCCTGTATTTCCTTTTGTTGTTTCTCCGGGCGCATGTAGCGGTATAGTCGTGTATTTCCTTCCGTCTCTATCAATTTTTTTAAATAAACGTTCTTCATCATCGTCTGAAAAAGCAATTCGCGGATCATTCCAGATAGGATTTCCATTTTTGGTATAAAAAAGTATTAAATCTTTAACATTACCGTATGCCTTACGATGAAAATTCTTTGGATTACATTTAATTCTGGTAATATCATTGCGGAAATTTTTTATTCCAAAAACTTCGTCCATTATTAATTTTACATAGTGCCCAATTTTATAATCAATGTGTAGATAAATTGAACCTTGTTCCGATAAAAGTTCACGAAGTAAAATTAACCTTTCTCTTAGAAACTCTAAAAAATCAGCACCAACTAATGTGTCGCTGTATGCAATCTCGTCAAGAATACTACTACTAATTGTGTTTGTTCTTTCTCCGATTTTAAAGTCAGTATTAGTAGCAAATGGTGGGTCAATGTAGATTAAATCTACTTTCCCATTTAAATCGTAATCTTCAATTAAAGATTGAAGAACAGCTAAATTATTACCTTGAATAAGTTTGTTTTTTGAGCCTTTGCCTGATACAACTTTTAAATCTGCCTTGGACGTATTTAGTATCTTGATTTCTGATTTTTTGTTTTCGTATGTTAGAAACATAAAAAAATTATAGTTGGTAAAGAAACTCACGAAGCACAAGACTACTCATTATATTTTCCTTTTTGTATTTTGTTGTAATGTCTTTATACATTTTATTTTTTCCTTTAATGTAAAGCACACCATCTAAGATAGCCACCTTAACTGCTTTTATGTTTTTGGATTTTATTGTTGCAATAGCATCATTGAACTGCGCATTTTGATGTCCGCCAAAATCAGTCAGAAACTTTGCTTCCCCAATTACATACTTACCATTAAAACGGGCGATAAAATCTAACCCCTTATTGTGTTTATAGTTTAGATATTTTTTGGCGAAAGTCATCATTTCTGCATCGCCTGCATCTAATACAGCATTGTCTTTTGTAGCTAAAAATTCAGTAGATTTTAAGTATGGGACACCTAAAGATTTATTACTCAGCCAACGACGAAACAACGGGCCTATTTGTCTATTTGTTTCTTTGGGTTCAGAACAACGGGCATATATTGTGTCTAAGCCCATTTCATATAAACGTCCTGAAAGTCTTGCCACCGTTTTAGGATTTCTTTCCGATGCTTTTTTGTCTCTTTTTAAATAAGCAACATAGGAATCTTTAATGGGGAATAGATTTAATTTAATTAAATTTTCAATTAACCCTGAGTTGTCTTTTTTTTTAAAAGAATTTTCTATATTTTTCCAAAGTTTTCCGTCAATTTCACGTATACCATCTGGGATAGTTGGGTATACCTTAAAAAGATCGTCCAGATAGCTTCTTTGATTTGCATATTCAATGCTTAATTTTATCCAAGGATTCATATAATGATTATATCACACCCTGATATTCTCAAAATGTTAAGGACGGCAAGAATAAGCAAGTTAATTTATACTCCCTAAAATTGAATAAAGTGGCGAAATCATTGAAATAGCAAAAAATCCAACTGCGGAACCGATGATAATCATAAGCACGGGCTCAATAATTGTGGAAAGATTTTTAGTTTTATTTTCAATTTCCGCTTCATAAAACAAAGCGATTTCGAAAAGCATGTCGGACAATTTTCCGGTTTCTTCCCCGACTTGTATCATTTCAGACATCATGATCGGATAAAGATTGTCATTTTCTTCAAAAATTTTAGAGAATGGAACCCCTTTTTCTATGGCTGTTTTAGCCTGATCCAAAACTTCTTTGTAGTAAATATTTTGAACTATGTCCTCAGTAATTTCAACTGCGCGAGTTATAGAAACTCCCGCCAAGAGAAGCGAGGACATGGTGCGGGCGGTGCGGGCGGTATTTAGCTCCTTTGCTAAATTGCCAATAATCGGAATTCGGATGACGGCAAAATCAATATACTTCGCCATAAATTTGGCGCGGAAAAAGAAATACAGACCTAAAGCTCCGCCAATTAAAACGACAAAAGTGAGAATCAGATTATTGGAAAAAAAATTCCCAAAGAAAACGAGAACTCGGGTGGAGAAAGGCAAAACAACCCCAAGCTCTTTGAAGGTGCTTGCTAAGGTCGGCACCACGAAAGCGAACATCAAAACTCCAATCACAATCATGGCGGAGAGGATTACCCCGGGGTAAATCAGCGCGCTTCGTATTTTTTTGGTCAGATAATGAGATTTTTCTAAATTTAATCCGACATCAGAAAGAGCGCCAGCAAGGTTGCCAGACTCCTCCCCAGATTTTGTCATTGATATAAAAAGCGTTGAGAAAATATTGGGAAATTTGGCAAGCCCCGATGACAGGCTTTCTCCGGAGTTTATGTCGCTGGTAATGGATACCAAAATTTTTTTAAGTGTTGGATTTTTCGTCTGCTTTTCTAAAACAGACAGCGCTCGTGCAAGAGATAGTCCGGCTTTCAGCATCCCGCTTAAGTTTTTAGTCAAAACAATCTGTTCATTAATGCTTACTCGGCTAAAAACACGATTAAATAAAAGCGTCACGTTAAAAAAGTTCTTTTTTTTCTCCGAAATAGATATAGGAGTATATCCGCGAGACCTTAAATCACGGGCAAGGGAGGGACGATCAGAAGAATCCGACATGCCTTCAATAATTTCTCCTGTTTTTGATTTTGCTTTGTAAGTAAATAACATACAAATATGCGAATGGAACGAATGATACAAATCATACGAATAAATTCTACTCTGAAACAACTCTAAATACTTCTTCCAAAGTGGTTATCCCGAGCACTGCCTGAAAAACTCCGTCTTCCAGCATCGTCATCATTCCTTCTTTTTTCGCCTGTATTTCTATTTCATCTTGAGAATCTCCCTTGATAATCATTTCTTTGATAGTCGGCGTAACTTTCAAAACTTCGTGCATGCCTATGCGGTTTAAATATCCATCTTCGGAATCGCCGCTCTTTACCGCTTTATAAAAAGGAATTTTTTCCCAGATATCCTGCGGACCTATGATATTTTCATTTTTCAGTAAAAGCAACATTCTGTCCAAATCAATAACTTTGCCCATGTTTTTTATTTCAGCGGGAGACAAAAAATATTTTTCTTTGCTGGGGGTAAGCTTGCGCACCAATCTTTGCGCGATAATAGTTTTAACTGTCGCGGTTATTAAAAAAGGCTCCACTCCCATATCTATCAGTCTTGGTATCGCGCCAGCCGCCGAATTTGTATGAATCGTAGAAAGAACCAGATGCCCCGTCAGTGAAGCGTTTACGGCAAGTCCGGCAGTTTCTCCATCACGAATCTCACCGACCATTATAATATCGGGGTCTTGACGCAGAAGCGAACG
>MFTJ01000010.1:17764-23238 GCA_001786805.1 Candidatus Nomurabacteria bacterium RIFCSPHIGHO2_01_FULL_39_10
TGAGTTTGATTGACTCTGGGCATTTGATATTCAATCGGGTCTTCAACGGTGGAAATATTAACTTCCGGCTTATTCAAAATATCAAGCATGGTGTAAAGCGTTGTCGTTTTGCCGCTACCGGTTGGACCCGTAGCGAGTATCATTCCTGTTTTTTGAGTAAGCGACGCATGTATCCGTTCCAAGCCTTCTCCGTGAAATCCAAGAGTTTCCAGTGTAAATCCATGCGTATTTTCTTTTAGAATCCTCATAACAGTTTTCTCTCCGAAAAAAGTGGGCAGGGTGGAAACGCGAAACGATATCTTTTCTCCGTCCTGCTCTTTTTTAAATCTTCCGTCTTGGGGCAGTCTTTTTTCATCAAGCTTTAAATTCGCCAATACTTTAATGCGGGCGGTTATGCCGCTACCAGCATTTTTTTCAAGCACCATGGCGTCATGCAGTATGCCGTCTATCCGATAGCGGACGGTCAGTTCTTTTTCGCCCGGCTCTATATGAATATCGCTGGCATTTTGCAGAATCGCGTGAAAAATCAAAGAGTCGACAATTTTTATAACCGGCAAATCTTCCGCCATTTTCTTCAGTTCTGTTTCTGACTTTTCGCCGGATTTGTCGGCATCCTCTTCCGGAGTTTCAAGTGAAGTGGATTCTTTTTGGATAATATTTTTAAACTCAGCTTGCAAACTTTTTCGATACTGCACAAGTACCGCTTTGATTGAAGCGGTGTCGGTCAGCCGGGGTAAAATTTTAAGACCGGAAGTTTTTTTGATGAAATCAATCACGGGCAGGTCGTCAACATCCAGCATCGCCACTTCAAGACCATGTTCGCTCTTTGTGTAAGCGACTATATTGTAATTGCGCGCGATAGGTTCGGGAATGAGAGACAGCACGGAGAAATCAATTTTGACATTGGTTAAATTAATAAACGGTATGCCGAGGACAAAAGCCTCCGTCCGCTTCAAATCAGTTTCGGATATTTTCCCGTCAGAAAGCAGGACATTGCCAAGTTTTTGCTTGCTTGTTTCCGCTTTCTTAACTTCAACATCAAAATCGCTCCGTGAAATAAGCCCCGATTCCAAAATAAATTTCTTGAATTGTTTTTCGTCTATTTGCATCTACTATAGTATAGCAAAAAATCCCGCCAATGTTTCATTGAGGGATTTTTTGCTGACTTTTAGCCTTCTATAAAGATTGGTATTTTCTTAAATATGTTACAAACTCTTGGATTGAAAGCCCCATTGATACATATTGCGGGTCCTTCACCATCAGGACCCGTAGTAGGACCGACACAATTAGGATAAGTTCCAGTATAGCCAGTTGGGCAAGTTCCTCCGCTAGGACCGGTGCAGTTAGGATAGGTGCCAGTGTAGCCAGTTGGGCAGATGCCGTCGTCGCCTGTTGTGGTACATTCCGGCGGATTATTAGCACCAATTAAGCATATTCCAACATCATTTACAGTACACGCTGGCGGATTGACAGCTCCATTTGAACATATTGCTTCAGAACATGAAGCACTAGAACCATTATTTTCCCCATCGCATGCCCATCGATAGAAAGAAGAATTGTCCGCAACATCCCTGAACATTCCTGCGGCGCAAGAATTACGCAACTGCCCGCAAGCCCCAGGTGTAGAGATTTTGACTTTCTCGCAACGCCCGCCGGTGTCAATGCCTGTCTCATTTCCATTTTTAATTCCATCGGAGCAAGTGCCAGTACCGATATCGCAACGTCCTCCAGTATCAATTCCCGTTTCATTACCATTCTGTTTTCCATCAGAGCAAGTGCCGGTGCCGGGAACTCCGCAACGCCCGCCGGTGTCAATGCCTGTCTCATTTCCATTTTTAATTCCATCGGAGCAAGTGCCGGTGCCAGTAGAATCCGCTACGCATTTGCTCGTAGTCGGATTCCAAGCGGTGCCTGCCGCGCATGTTGTATTAACCACAATTGGATTTGAAACGGCTGTGTTTGGAGTATTGCGACACTGAACATAATAACCGTAACCGCCGACTGGACTGATGGCATTTGGAACACGATACTGTATCGGACTGCTTGCTTGATAATCAGTCAGCTTGTGACTGCCGGTATCAGTGCCAGTATAGTCTAACAACCTGCATTGCGTTCCTGAATTAGGAGTTGGAGTGTAAGTGAAAGAAACATTTGTATCCGGAGCTACATTGTATGGAGTGGTAGCAATGACAGAAAGATTGGAAACCGTTACTGCCGTCCAATCACTACAGTTGTTGCCTTCTCCCTGTCCCGGTCCTGTTCCTGACCCAAGCGCATTGGACTCAGGCACGGCGCCATTCATAGAAGAATTTTTGTCAGCGCAAACGCGAACATATTTAGTTCCGAGAGAAGTAAAGGCATACGGGAAGGACACCTGAGCGGTTCCAGTAAGTTTAATAATTATATTCGGATTAGCGCCGGTGGTAGCTATTTTTTCATTGCCATTGTCATGGTTAGTGTCTTCGTCATATTGCAGAGCGTGCTGAATGTTGGCGGGAGCATCAGCCTTGCCGGTATTGCGAATAATAGAAGAGAACGGCAGAGAAACATCTAAGGTCGCGGTATTTTGCGGTGGAGCGTCAGCCGTGAGGTCGGGCAAGTCGGAAGGAGCAACAACATTGAAAGTAATATATTTCTTGTTGTTATATGTATTGAATTCTCCGTCGGAGTTGCCCTCATTGGTTATAAAGTTCAATGAATAAGTGCCCGCTTCGGGAGGAATCCACTCCCCGCTTGAAGTGACAAATTTAGAATCTCCGGATTTTTTGAATAAACTAGAAGAATTGATGGTAGCAGAATTGCCCGCAGGAAGACTCAAGCCATAAATGCCTGTGAATTCCCAAGCCTTGCCCTGACGACCCACCTGGAACCAATTACTAAACGCCTGGGGGTATGTCTGTACTCCCTCGTTTTTAACAATAGCCGAGAAAGTGTGCGACGCCCCGACCGTCAGAGGTCCATTTACCACAAGACTGGTTACGGCAAGATCATCCGGCGGTCTTCTGCAAGTGACAGACTCTGATCTTCTGTCGTTATCGTCAACCACAACAAGTTTTTCGTTTCCAGTAGGAGTGTATCCAGATTTTATGAAGCGATTACTGGAACTATAGCTAGTGGAATCCCCAATAGTCCAAACATATGAACGATATGGAGGCGTTCCCCCTGTCGCCGAACCAGTAAATTCAGCATAGGGGTCCGGATTTGGCCATGTAGTCGTTACCCTAACCATACATGATGCCGTGGGTGCGCCACCTAACATAGTCCATCGGGCATAGAGAGTAACGTCCGATGTTCCAACGGGATAATTTTCAATCCAGTCTGTCCCTGTTCCATTCGCAAAAGTATTCCAGCTAACAAATGCATAGCCAGTTCTTGTAAAACCATTGGCTCTTAGCGTAGCAAAAGTATTTACTGGAACTGTTTGAGAAGCGGTAGAGCCACCAGTCGCGCCATTGCCGTTGAATGTAATTGTGACAGTTGTCTTTAGGAGAGACGCAGGATTAACCGTCACCGTAAACTTGTTGCTTGGTTTAATTTCTCCGGCTTTAGTTGCCTGTATTTTGTATCCATACTGACCAACAGCAGGAGGAACTGTTACATACATAGGACTGTTGCATGGCACATTAACAGTAGTGTTGGAAGTATTGGTATTAGGATTAGCGGTAATAATAGGATCATTCTTATAGTCCAATAATGTGCAAGTTGTATAAGGAGTCCCATTGGTGAGAATATATGTCACGGGAACAGTTGTACTAGCCGGTAGTGTTACTGAATATGTGTCTGGATTTACAACAATGCCGAGGGGTGAAGAGACAACTGTCGGTGTAACCGTCGCCTCAGCGATATTAGATTTTGCGCCTGCGTTGTTTTCGCATTGAAGATAGAAGGTTGTCCTGCTGGTAATATTAGAAATTGACAGATTCCCTCCGTTGGTTGACTTAAGGCCGGACCAAGCTTGTGTCCCTCCGGTTGCCGTACAAGATGAAGCCGCTCCGGAAACCGTCCAGGTCAGAGTGGAAGTTGTTGGTTTTGCTGTTGTAGTTGGAGTAGCAGTAAGAGTGACGAATGGGACTACCCCAGGCTGCGTACAGATAATGGTCTCAGAAATTTCAGAACTATACAAAAGCGGATTCACGGGGTCTCTGGTGTGAACCCAGACAATATATTTCTGTCCGGGAACTGCGGCAAAGCTTGCCGTAACGCCAACAACATTGTCCTGCATCACGGCATAAGGCCAGTTCCCAATAATAGTTCCCGGATTAGCTCTGAAATAGAATGTGTTGTAATTAGCTGGCTTGGTCCAGCTAGCATTGATAGTCGCAGTTCCGCCATTAACAATACAAGACAGCTCAAGGTTGGTAGGAGGAGGAATAGGAACAGATCCAGACTTTACACATGTGGCGCTAATAGTTCGGTTAGTTTGGATATTTCCAAACGTGTATGTATATGCTCTAGATACCGGAACCGGCTCAATGGGTTCGCTGCCAATCAAGATGCTGGCTATATCGTAACCATCATTCGGAGTAACAATGTATTGAGGACTGGTGCCATATTTATAATATGTAACTCCGGCAGGCGTGATGGTGCAGTTTGGTCCGGAAGAAGCGGTGACTGAAACTTTTCCTTTGCAAGTACCGGAAGTTCCGGAAGAATTAGGAATCCAATCGCTCGTTCCTGCGCAATCCGCAGTGATAGTTGCTCGAGCAAGAGGAGGTTCTTCTCCGTTGTGATAAAGGAAGAAAGAGGTTGTTACCCTGTTGACTGAAAAATCTTCATTTGTTCCGGATGTAAGATTTGAAAGAGTTTTAGGATCATCGGGATTGTTTTTGGTTACCGCGATAACAGCTCCAGGGGCGCGATTTGCTGTAGTCCAAGTCACATCCGTATCAGAACAGGTTGATGCGTTGTCAGGTATGGTGCAAGACTTGGCAGTAATAGTGCCGGAGGGTTTATCACCACAAACAAAGCCTCCTCCTGTATAGACCGGCGCGCTGTATCCTACAGTCGGCGATCTCCTGGTGTGAACCCAGGCAGTATAGTCATGTCTGGAGATTGTCGGGATAGAAATAGAAGGCGTAGAAGACTGCGGGTCAGTTTTGTTTTCCGGAATCCATGCTGAGGACACATCGGCGCCTGTCGTATTGTCGCGAATTCTGAAATATGAAAGGGTATAGCCGTCGGGCAATCTCCAAGAAAGCTTTGCTTCCGTGCCAGGCGAAGGACAAGAAGAAGTGAAATTAGTCGGAGGAGGAATTAATTCCGAGCAAGACACGGGCTGGACACCTGCGGAGCCATTGCAAGTCCAAGTCCAGCCAGAAGTTGTTTCTCTGTTGTCGGTACTTGTCGTTCCTGGAGTGGGAAGACAGCCGTAGCGAGTCGTTGTGGAACAAGTCGGGGTAATGACAATCGTCTCGCATTTCTTTGTCGTATTGTTCCATGTGCCTGTAGCGCAGGTTACATTTACAATAGTCCAA
>MFTJ01000011.1:0-13423 GCA_001786805.1 Candidatus Nomurabacteria bacterium RIFCSPHIGHO2_01_FULL_39_10
CAAAACGCGAGCCGGAAATTTTGCCGGAAGCATAAAACTTTTCCATGTAGTCCACCGTCAAATTAAAAAATCCCAGTCCCTTTTGCTTGTCGTGCGACATGCAGACAGTGGCGAGGACTATCGTCTCGCCATATTTGAGCATCACCGATCCGTGAGCCTGCTCCGCCAAGTCTGTAAAAATAGCCGTCAAATTTTTTCCACCAATTTCCACACTATATTCTTTTTTTTGCATTTTGTTAGGCTCCCCTTCAGACTAAAGTATTGTTCTTGGTTAACATCATATTTAGAACAAAACTGCATGTCTGAAGACGAACGAATTAACTTGTAAAATCGAACAAACTACTGATGATAGTAGCATTTTAAGGCTAAAACACAAGAAAAGACCAAAGGCTTTGTGTTAATCACTACTTCGCTCCCATCAAATATTTTCGGGGATTTTCGGAAAGATCCGTAAAGTCATCCGCCACCTCGCGAAGTCTCGCGGAAGTTGATTTGCCAAAAGAAATCACTTCCACTTGAGTCATCGTCTGTAAATATTCTACGAGCGGAACAAAATCTCCATCACCGGAAACTATCACCACCGTATCCAATCGAGGAGCCGTCTTAAGCGCGTCCACCGCAAGACCCACGTCCCAGTCCCCCTTTTTGCTACCCGTATGAAAAACCTGCAAGTCTTTTATTTTTGTTTCAATACCGAGTTTCTCCAGCGCTTCAAAAAAATTCTTTTCATCGCCCGCCTCTGTTCGAATGACATACGCCACCGCGCGCACGAGCTTTCTGCCCGCCACCGCGTCTTTCAATACTGCGCCAAAATTAACTCGCGCCTGATATAAATTCCGTGCCGAGTGATATAAATTTTGCGTATCTATAAAAACTCCAACTCTTTGTTCTTTATGCTTTATTACTGTCATGTGTTTATTATAGCAGATTTTTGAAACTTGTCGCAGGCGTACTTTTTATAAAGCCTTGCGCAGGCTGACGAGCCGAGCAGTTCGCTGGTCTAGCAAGACCAGATAGATTGCTTTATAAAAAGTATGCCAAGAAAGAGTTTCAAAAATCTTCCTTACACAAGCTCAATTTTCTTCATGAGCGCGTTGTAACGAGTCTTGCTTGTTCGTTCCAAATATTTCAAATGAGTGCGTCGGTCTGCCACCATTTTTATGAGCCCTCGGCGGGAATGATTGTCTTTCTTGTGCTTCTTTAAATGCTTGGCAAGTTCATCAATCGCCGCGGAAATAACAGCCACCTGCACCTCTGGAGAGCCTGTATCCTTGTCGTGAATCTGGCTTTTCTTAATAATTTTCTGCTTTTTCTTTGTAGCTAACATATCCATATATTAGCATAAAGTAGTAAAAAATGCAAGGTATGCCCGTGTCGCACAATAAAGATTGCCAACCTAAAGTCCGGCAATCTCCAAACATTGTGCAACATTCCGATGTCGCACAATGTTTGGTACAATGAACAAATGGCATCTCTTAAAGAACTCAAAACGCAATTTTTGGAATATATTGAAATAGAAAAAGGCCGGGCGGTTAAAACCGTGGAAAATTACGACCATTATTTGACCGTATTTCTGGAGCAGACAAAAATTACTGATCCGAAAAATATTACCGATGAAAAAGTCCGCGATTTTCGCATTTGGCTGAACCGGCAATCAACTGGAAATAACCGCGCTACGGGCGATACTATAAAAAAGAAAACGCAGAATTATTATTTGATCGCCTTGCGAAGTTTTCTAAAGTTTCTAACCAAAAGAAACATCGCTTCCCTCCCCGCCGACCACATTGAACTCGCCAAAATCGGAGAAAGACAGATTGATGTCATTTCGCAGGAGGAATTAAAAAGGCTTTTAAGCGCACCGGATGGAGAAAAAAATCCAGAAAGACGAGCCCGCGACAAAGCCATTATGGAAATGCTTTTTTCTACAGGCTTGCGAGTTTCCGAACTTTGCTCGCTCACCAATGATCTAGATTTGCGCTTGGATGAATTTTCCATTCGCGGGAAAGGAGGAAAAGTCCGGGTAGTTTTCCTTTCCGATGAAGCCAAAAAAGCGGTACAAGCATATTTATCTATTCGCAAGGATATGAGCGATAGCCTGTTCGTCCAAATCCCAGAGGTCGGACCTATGGGAAAACAAAAATCAAAAGATGTTGGTCCCCTCACTCGCCGTTCTATAGAAAGAATTGTAAAAAGGTATGCAACCATAGCGGGCATTTCTAAAAAAGTTACTCCGCATGTGATTCGCCACGTCTTCGCGACCGACTTACTTTCAAACGGCGCAGACATAAGGTCTGTGCAAGCAATGCTCGGCCACGCCAACATCGGCACTACCCAAATTTATACACATGTGACAGACAAGCACTTGCGGGATATACATAAGAAGTTTCATAATAGCAAGAATTAACATGAAAATTATTTCTTGGAACATAAACGGAATACGAGCAGTATACAAGAAAGGGCTTTTTGCGCCTTTTATTAAAAAATACCAGCCGGATATTTTGTGCTTGCAGGAGACAAAAGCTCAAGAACACCAGAGCGAGGTGGATTTACCTGAATACGAGGAATATTGGAACTCAGCAGAGAAAAAAGGATACTCGGGCACGGCGATTTTTTCCAAAGAAAGACCTTTTTCCGTAATGCTTGATTTTCCGGAAAAAATTGTAAAAAAATATAGACTGGAAGACAGTTATGGAAACACAAACACGGAAGGGCGCATCATCGCGGCCGAATTCAAAGATTTTTATGTTGTCAGTGTTTACACCCCAAATGCAAAAGATGACTTATCGCGCATTCCCCTTCGCCACAAACAATGGGACCCCGCTTTTCTGGAATATATGAAAGAGTTGGAAAAAAATAAGCCGGTAATATTTTGCGGAGACTTAAATGTCGCCCACACGCCAGACGATTTGGCTCGACCGAAGGAAAATGAAGGCGTGAAGGGATTTACTAAAGAAGAACGTGAAGGAATTGAAAAAATTATTGACGCGGGATTTGTGGATACATTCCGAATTTTCACTAAAGGCAACGGTTATTACAGCTGGTGGAGCCATTTTGCAAACGCGCGAGCAAGAAATGTCGGCTGGCGCATAGACTATATTTTCGTCAGCGAAAAACTAGCGAAAAAAATAAAAAGTGCGAAAATTCTGCCGGAAGTTCTCGGCTCCGACCACTGTCCTGTGTTAATAGAAATTTAAAATACAGCATTAGTGTACGACCGTTTCTTATTGCTAAAAGGAAACTATGCCAAGAAAGAGTTTTGCTAATACGACTTAAAAGATATGCGTTTATGCGAAGCATACATTTTGCGGTAAAAATCCAAATCCGGACTGACATTTTTTGAATTAAATATAATTTGGTCCATTCCCTCCCACAATAGAAACCATGCCGCCGGCTCTAGAAAAACAAGCAAGAAAGAAAGAAATATACTCTCCGAAGGGTCTTTGAAAACAATAAGAGTGGCAACCACCATGGAAACAACGCCCATAATTACCATACTGACGCCTAATTTCATCACCCGGCGTTTTTTTCCCAACAAAAGATGATAATGCCTCTTGAAATGCGCCACTAAGCGTTCTTTTATAGTCGTCTCTATGGATTCATCCCGCGCCTTTTCCGGAGCGTGCAACATAAGCTCTATTCCCCCCTCATCTTTGTCGCTAGCGGCTCTTTTGATTTCATCGAGAAAATCGATGGAAAGAGAACGCTCAGAATATGGGCGTATGTCAAAACTAGAAAATATGTCGTTGTATTGTTCAATCCGAAGGCTAATTTCCAATGTTTCCCTGGGTAAAGAAGGTTGTTCTTTCATGTTCTAATCTTACAATATCTTCAAGAAAATAAAAAGTTTATGTTTGAAATATTTTGTGCTATATTAACGGGATGAACCACGCAAGACTAGACCAGCTTTCAGACGGAATCTTTGCCATTGTGATGACGGTTCTCGTTTTTCAGATTGAACTGCCGGAAATTTTGGGACCGATAGATAATTCCGACCTCTGGCATGAAATTGAAAAATTGTTGCCTGTATTTTTGAGTTATATTTTGAGTTTCGCGTTGCTTTTCACCTACTGGCGAGCCCATCACTTTTTTGTGACTATCTATGCTAAAAATATAGACTCTAAATTAACAAATATAAATGCTTTATTTTTTATGCTGATAAGTTTGGTTCCCTTCTCGGCAAGCATCCTCGGACAATACAGCAGAAACGAATTATCTGTCATTATCTTTGGAGTACACATTATTTTAATTGGCTTAACATTGTATTGGATGCGAAGATATGTAATTTTTTCTCCGCACATTCAAAATCCAGAAATAAGCAAAAGAGAAATCCGCGGCAGCACTGTCCGCATTCTCGTACCCGTGATTTGCGCGGTCATTGCTATCCCCCTTTCTTTTGTCAGCATAAAATTTTCGCTCACACTTTTTACTTTGGCCGTAATTTTTAACCTCTCTTCCTATAGTACTCGTCTTTTTGAAAGCGTTCTGAGAAAAATGAATCTCATTAGAGATTAGGCTGCGATTCTTTTTCCAGCCTCTTCGCTTCTGTCCACGCAAGCTCATAAATCTTTTTCATGCTGTCCGATATTTCCCTGCTTTCAATGATAATGCCGAGCTTTTCTTTCCACGAAGCAATCATCACTTTGTTGTCATAGATATTTATTTCCGGAGAAAAATCAAATTTCTCCTTCGGCACCAGCGCTGTTTCCCGCATTTCCGCCTTATCAAAACTTTTTCGCTCCAGTCCGGTGGATGAATTTGGAATAATAGCCCTAATAGCTATGCCTTTGCCCGCCCGCCTCTTATAATATCCCGGGAAATATCCGGGCAAACCCATGTGCATGTTTTCCACGCTGGCATACGCGCGAATGGCTTCCGTTGAAGTTAGCGTGTCTTCATACACTCGTTCTAGCCCTTCCCTACCTTCATAAAACAAAACCTTCGGACGGTCGAAAACATTGTGCATTGATTTTAGTTCAGGAATAATTTTACGGGCTTCTTTGATGCAAGTTTGATCATTTTCTATTTTCCGTAAAAGCAATTTTTCAATTTGGTCCGGCGACTCGGCAACATATTCTTGTTTCGGTTCATTGCCAGAAACTTTCACCAGTTCTTTGCTATCGAGCGAAGCGAGAATATGATATCCCGTCGGGCGATTAATTCCCGCTTTGCGGGAAATCTGGGTGACAGTTCCTCTGCCCAATTGGAGCAAAGCCAAATAAACCAACACTTCTTTCTCAGAAAATCCAATATATTCCAAAGTTTTTATCAGTTCTAAATTTTCATTTTGCATTTTCATAGTATATTATAAAGCCCTACAATTTGTCAATGTATGTGAACAAAATTTAGATTTATCGTTATTAAGCTTAAATAAAAATAATTTTTGCCCATTTTTTGATTATAAGACTTGACAATTATAAATAATCTGCTATGCTACCCCCATATGCAAAAAGTTTGCAAAAACTGTAAAAAGAATTTTGAAATTGCAAAAAACAATCTGGGTTTTTATTTAAAAATAGGCGCAGAGACTCCAAATTATTGTCCAGACTGTAGAATGCAAAACAGAATGAGCTGGAGAAATGAAAGAAGTTTATACAAAAGAACCTGCGACTTGTGTAAGAAAAATATTATTACCATATACTCCCCTGATAAGCCGTATAAGATTTATTGCAATGATTGTTTCCATGGCGACGGCTGGGATTCACTGTCTTATGGCATGAATTTGGATTTTTCCAAACCATTTTTACAGCAATTCCGCGAACTCCAGCTCCTAGTCCCCCGTTTATATGCTTTTGTATTTAAAAATCACAACAGTGATTACACAAATGGGACAGCTTTTAACAAAAACTGCTATTTAATCTTTGTAAGCGACCACAACGAGGACTCAATGTACTCTCACAATATTTTCAGCTGCAAAAATGCCATGGACACACTCAATTCCAATGAGAGCGAATTTTGTTATGATTCCATCACTTGCAAAAAATCTTACCGGGTATTTTTTTCAGAGGATTGTTCCAATTCTCAAGATTTATATTTCTGTAAAAATTGCGCAAATTGCCATGATTGCATCGGTTCGGTCAACTTGCGCAATCAACAGTACTGTATTTTTAACAAGCAATACTCAAAAGAAGAGTATCTGAAAGAAAAAGAAAAACTTAACCTTTCCTCTTATAAAAATATCACAGAAATAAAAAAGAAAGCGAAAGAATTCTGGAAAACATTTCCCATAAAATACATTCATGGCCTGCAAAATGTGGACATTTCCGGAGATTATGTTTTCAATTCAAAAAATTCGCATAATGTTTTTGATTCCGACCTTTTAGAAGACTGCAATTATATTAATTATGGCAATAAATCAAAAAATTGTTTGGATGGTTATGTGATGGTGGATAATTGTGAATTTTCTCATGAAATCGTCAGCGGAATCAGCTTGAACAACACGCATGATTCCCATGGAGTATGGCATTGTTTTGATACCTTTTACTCCGATACTTGTGAAAACTCCGATCATCTGTTTGGCTGTGTCGGTTTAAAGAAAAAAAAATATTGCATACTCAACAAACAATACACAAAAGAGAAATATGAGGAATTACTGCCTAAAATAAAAAAACATATGCGCGATATGCCTTATGCAGACGCCAAAGGCAGAATTTTTTCTTTTGGCGATTTCTTCCCGAGTGAATTTTCTCCTTTTGCATACAATGAAACTGCTGTGCAGGAAAATTTTCCGTTATCTCAGGCTGAGGCGCTGAAAATTGGATATGCTTGGAAAGAAAAGGAGACAAGAAATTATACCATTGATATTAAAGCGGAAGACGTGCCAGATTCCTCCTCTGAAATCACCGATGATATTTTGAAAAAAGTGATCAGCTGTATGCATCATGAAAAAAGTAACCACGAAAATGCAAATTGCGAAGCTGTCTGTACTGAGGCGTTTAAAATTACAGAAGCAGAACTGCAATTTTATAAAAGGTTCGATCTTCCCCTGCCAAGATTCTGCCCGAATTGCCGACATTACCAGAGACTCAAGCAAAAAAATCCGTTAAAACTTTGGCATCGTAAATGCATGAAGGAAGGCTGTGCAAACGAATTTGAAACTAGCTATGCGCCGGAGAAACCTGATATAATTTATTGTGAGAGATGTTACCAGCAGGAAGTTTATTAGCCAGCGCCTAAGGCGCTGGCTGGATAATTTATGAAAAAGAACTGCAAAAACTGCAAAAAAGAATTTGAAGTCAGAAAAGAAGACCTAAATTTCTATGAAAAGATAAAATCGCCGGCGCCAAATTACTGCCCGGACTGCCGAGTCATGCGCCGACTTGCTTTTAGAAATGAGCGCACTCTCTATAAAAGAACCTGCAGTAAAACCGGCAAGCCGATTGTTTCTCTCTACCCGGAAAACACTCCCTTCCCCGTTTATGACCAGCACATCTACAACGGCGACGAATGGGACCCGATGGATTACGGTCAAGACTATGATCCAAGCCGCCCATTTTTTGACCAAATGCTTGAGCTCAAAAATAAAGTTCCCAGAATTTCACTCCTCGCTATAAATTGCGCTAACAGCGAGTATGTCAACAACACCGAAGACAGCAGAAATTGCTATTTGATTTTCGCCGCCCAGAAAAATGAAGACTGCTTGTACTGCCGCCTTCTGTACCGAAGCAAATTTGTCGTCGATGGCGCCTTCGTCGCGGATTCTGAGCTCTGCTATGAATGCATAGATGTGAGAAAAAGCTATAAATGTATGTTTGCGGAGTCCTGTGAGACGAGCAGCGACCTTCTGTTTTGTTTTGACTTGCGCGACTGCCAAAATTGTATTTTCTCGACCAACCTGCGTCATAAAAGCTATCACATTTTCAACAAACCCGTTCCCAGAGAAGAATTCGAGGCAAAGAAAAAAGAAATTCTTTCTTCGTATAAAAAATTGAACGAAGCGAAAAAAATATTTGAAGAAGTAAAGAAAAAAGCGCTGGTAAAATACTCGCATCAGGTAAAATGCAACAACGCAACCGGCGATTATTTGTACAACTGCCATCAAACATCCTTCGCCTTTGACTCCGAAAACTCCAAAAACTGTAAGTATATCGCCGATGCCGAAACTCCGCTTGATTGCTACGATCTTAACAATACATATTACAACCCCGAATTATGTTTGGATATTATGGGGGTATTGCGAACATATAATTCCAAACACAGCGTGTACATTTTTTACACCAGCGACTTGGAATATTGCGACAGCGTTAATAATTCGGAAAGCTGTTTTGGGTGCGTGGGTTTGCGGAAAAAAAAGTATTGTATCTTAAACAAGCAATATGGAAAAGAAGAATACGAAAAACTGAAGAAGCAGATAGTAGAGAGCATGAAAAAAGAAGCCATCTACGGCGATTTCTTGCCGCCCGCCCTCTCTCCCTTCGGCTATAACGAAACATTGTCGCAAACATATTTTCCGCTTACGGAAAGCGAGGCGAAAGCGCTTGGATATAATTGGCAAGATGAGGCTTCTGGCACATACGGAAAAGAGACAATCAGAGAAAAAGATATGCCGGAGACAGTAAACGAAATTTCTGAAGATATTCTAAAAGAAATTTTGGTGTGCAAAGAATGTAAAAAGAATTTTCGCATCACAAAATCTGAGTTTGATTTCTATAAACGGATGAATCTTCCTCTGCCCCATAAAGATTTTGAATGTCGCCACCAAGACCGAATGAAAAAGCGCAATCCGCGCAAACTCTGGCCCCGCGCCTGTATGTGCGAACTAAAAACTCATCAGCACGGGGCAACGAAATGTCCAAATGAATTTGAAACCAGCTACTCCCTTGAGAGACCTGAGATAGTTTACTGCGAGACTTGTTATCAGCAAGAGGTTTCTTAGTTTAGCATTTGCTCGCGGTCGTGAGTAAATGCTAGATTTAGTAAAAAAGTCTTTATTTGTAGGTTATTTTCTTACTCCATGTTTTTCGTGAAGTTTGGCGATTTCTTCTTCTTCTAACTCTTCTTTTTTTTCTTTTCCTTTATCGCCTAGAACTTTTAATTCTTTGTCATTGAGTTTATTAAGAGATTTTGTGAGTTCTGAAAGTTTTTCTACCGTATTTTTCTCCGGAGCTTCTAAAACTTCCTCCAAAAGCGCGTTCAAAATCCAGCCCATTTTTGGTCCCGGCTTTATATCAAGCTTTTTTATCATGAATTCCCCATTAATTTTTAGCTGACTGACGGAAATCGGGTCGCGCAGGGCTTCTTCTATCATGGCAAAATACTTTCGCAGGCGATACGGCGCTTCTTTTTTCTTCATTCCAACTCTATCGCACTCGCGGACATTCATGAGCAACCAAATATTTTCTTTCCCGACTTTTTGAATGATTCTGCGTACCGCAGAAAGTGTGATTAATTCTGTGTCCGAAAAAAACATGTGGTTACGAACAACTTTTTCCACCAAATCAGTTTCTTTTTTGGGAAACTTCAGCCGTTCCATTATTTTTTTCGCCATCCTCGCGCCAACAACTTCATGACCGTAGAAAGTATATTTTTTCTTAGCGACAGGAACCTTCCCCGACAAAAATTCTGGGAGCCGTGGGTCCCCTGTCCTTTTGTCTCCGAGGGCGAAGGTGGAGGAATTTTTAGTCGAGGAAGGCTCTGCCAATCTCCTCGCTCGTGGTTTCCCGATATCGTGAAAAAGTGCTGCCAGCCTTATTTCCAAAGACCATTTCTTGTCCGCCGCGTGTTGCAGGGCGTGCAGTAAGTGATCCCAAACATCATAGATATGCTCGCCGAGTTGTTCGCAGTCTATCCCCTCTTCTAATTCCAGAATAATATGTTTCAATAGACCAAATTTTTGCAACATCACAATTCCAGTCGCAGGATTTTCTGACATTATTATTTTTCCAAATTCATCACGTATGCGCTCCCCGGAAATTTTTTTTATCAACTCCGCATTTTTCAAAATACTTTCCGAAGTTTTATATGACACAGAAAAATTTAATTGTAAAGACAAACGCACAGCACGCAACATACGAAGCGCATCTTCATTAAAACGCTCGTCCGGTTCTCCTACTGTCCTTAATACTTTTGACTCCATGTCCTTTAGACCACCAAACGTGTCTATTAGGTGTCCTTTAGGACTTAACGCCATAGCGTTAACTGTAAAATCACGTCTTTTTAGATCATCTTCCAGCTTATTACTGAATTTAACCTCATCTGGATGCCTAAAATCGCTATATTCTGTTTCAATTCTATAAGGAGTAACCTCAATAATGATATATTCGGATGTTTCATGAGAAACCTCACCCCCTGCCCCTCTCCTGTCAGGAGAGGGTAGCTGAAAGCTGGGAGAGGTTGTTTCACGTGCAACACATACCCCAACAGTTCCAAAAGTATTTTCATAGACAGTTTTTTCAAAAAGTTTAATAATTTCGTCCGGTTTGGCGTTAGTTGTCACATCCCAATCTTTTGGATCCCTATTCATTAGAAGATCGCGAACACAGCCACCCACCAGGTACGCTTCAAAACCAGCTTTTTCAAGCGTTGACGTTACATGTGAAACTTCTTTTGGTATTTTTGATATCAAATTATCTGAATTTGTCATAACTATAAAAGTATATCATAATTTTTATTTATTTTGTAATATATAAACCATGTAGTATAATTACTTAACATGAAATCAAGGTTAGAAGAAAAATATAAAGCTATAGAACTTCGTAAAAAAGGCTTATCTTATAAAGATATTATGAGAGAAGTCAAAGTTTCAAAAAGTAGCTTATCTGGCTGGTTTAAGCTTGTAGAACTTTCTCCAGAAGAAGAAAAACAACTTGAAATAAGGGCAGTACAAAATTCTGGTCAAGGTAGAGAAAGGGCTTCTATTTCAAATCGTAAAAAAAGAATTGAACGTGAAAATATAGCAAAATTAGAAGCTCAAAAAATATTTGAAAAATATGAAAATGATCCGAACTTCATACTTGGTGTTGGATTATATTGGGCAGAAGGATCAAAAAGAACATCTGTATTTCAGTTTATGAATTCTGACCCGCAAATGATTTTATTTATGATTTATTGGGTAAAAAATTATTTGAAAATAAGTCAAAAAAACACTTCTTTAAGAATACATACTCATGAAGATTTTAGGCCTGAAAATTATGAAAAATTTTGGAGTGAACTAACTAAAATACCTTTGACACAATTCCAAAAAACCATTTATAAACCAAACCTGCACGGCATTTTTAAGAAAAATCCTTCTTACAAGGGGTGTGCTCGATTAGAAGTAAGTGGTGGAATAAAGATATTAAGAATCTTGCTATATTTAAAAGAATGTTTGGAAAATAAATTAAAAATGTTATATTAGTTTTAGGCGCCCGTCGTTCAATGGATAGGACATCGATCTTCGGAATCGATGATGTGGGTTCGATTCCTGCCGGGCGCACCACACCAGAAATAGAAATTTTGTTTTATTAAAAATTTAAGTATAATGTAATTTGAGTTTTAACTTGCGGTCATCGATTAATGGTAGGTCAGGACATTGCCAATGTTCAGGTTGGAGTTCGATTCTCCATGGCCGCACAAATTTAATGTCCTTTATCTAAAAACCTTGCTCTATAAGCAAATAATACAAAGCTGTGGATAACTATGTTGGTAATGTTGATAAAGGACATATAAAAAGTTTGTCTTTAAGGGTAACTTTTTCTAAAAATATGTTGAAAAATAAGGATATATTTGTAAAAGACATCAAATTTTAAGAAATAGTTTCACGTGAAACATATTAACAAGTGTTACTCATGAAACATCACATATGCCCAAAGTTTTTACTTCAGAAACACAAAAGACTGGAGAAATCGGCGAAAATATAGCTGTAAAGTTCCTTGTGAAACAAGGCTTTTCCATATTAGATAGAAATTATACTAAAAAGTGGGGTGAAATAGATATCGTGGCTGAAAAAGACAGTAAACTGTATTTTGTTGAAGTTAAGAGCGTTTCGCGTGAAACATTGAAAGATGTTACGCCCACCAACGCCAAAACTTTGGCGGGCAAGCATGAAACATTGGATCAGTATCATCCGGAAGACAATATGCATCCTTGGAAACTCAAAAGGCTTTCGCGCGTAATCCAAACATACCTTTTGTCTAAAAATTTAGATGAGAAAGATTGGCAGGTAGATTTATTGGTTATATTTTTGAGTCTAAAGGACAAAACCGCAAAAATAAAAGTTGTGAAAAATATAATTTTATGACATACTCACAAAGTAAATTTTGCGAAGGCGGGCTGTAGTATATCGGTTGTACAAGTGCCTTTATTAAGAGAGCATTTAAATGCTAAAAGAAGGGACCTTGTGCGTTTGGTGTTTTTAAAAGCGGGCTGTAGTATATCGGTTGTACAAGTGCTTTGGGAGCATTTAGGCTGGGTTCGACTCCCAGCAGCCCGAAGGAATGCAAGGAGCAAATTTATTTGCTCCTGTTGGGAGACGAAAGGCTTTTCGTTATTTGCTGAAAGCAAATCGAAAAGCATCTGCCGATGTAATCGGCGACTCCCTGAGTCCGACAAAAATTTATGCTATTTATTTTACTTTTCATCCTTTCAATAATAGGAATAGGGGAGACTGTATACCTTATTCGCAAAAGAATCGCTTCCGAAAAACCAATCTGCCCGATAGGAGGGGACTGCGCAATTGTGCTTGATAGTAAATATAATAAAATTTTTTTTATTCACAATGATATTCTGGGATTATTAACCTTCATAATAATTTTATTTATGGCGGCTTTTTTAATTATTGAAATTGAACCGACATCTTTGTGGAGTTTGATTCTCAAAATTTTGGTAGCTCTCGCCGCTGTTATGTCTGTTTTTTTCACCTACTTGCAATGGCATGTGGTCCGAAACTGGTGCTTTTGGTGCCTGATGTCTGCATGTACGACTTGGATTATGGGAATCATTGTATTGCTAAACTAAACTTGCGTATATATGACGCTGTGATATACTTCTAGTATATGGCACATACAAATATGGTGCGGGAAGAAATTTTCAAGCTGCGAAAAGAAGGTCATTCTTATACTTATATTTCACAAAAGACTGGCATGTCGAAAGGCACTTTAAGCGGTTGGCTTTCTGATGTTCCTTATGCGCCAAATAAAATAACCATTGAAAGAATTGGCAAAGCACGAGCCGCATCTGGTCGAGTAAAAGCAAAAATAAAATTAGAATCTATAAAAAGAGCAGGGGAAGAAGCAAAAAAAGATATAGGGAAATTAAAAAAAAGAGACCTATTTATGATTGGCATTGGAATTTATATTGGTGAAGGGTCTAAAACTGGAAACGCTATACGAGTAATCAACGCTGACCCAAAAATTATTAAGTTTGTCGTTAGGTGGCTTGAGAAAGCATGCGGTTTGGCAAGAGAAAATTTCAAGATGCGACTCCATGTATACCCCGATAACAATATAAA
>MFTJ01000011.1:13432-14896 GCA_001786805.1 Candidatus Nomurabacteria bacterium RIFCSPHIGHO2_01_FULL_39_10
ATAAGAAAAGATAAGAAAATATTCAAAAAGGGAAAACTGCCTTATGGAACTGCGCACTTAAGTATTATAAGCGGTGGCAAAAAAGAATTTGGTGTTTTTCTTGCAAGGAGAATCAATGCCTGGATGGGAGAGGTTTTAAAATGAAAGAAAATATGTATAATGGTACGATGTGGCGTAGCGGGCATGGTTTAGTGGTAGAATAACACACTTCCAATGTGTAGACGGGAGTTCGATTCTCCCTGCCCGCACATGGCAACAATATATCTTTATGCATTTGCGAGTGTTATAGCGGTCAGCCTGGTTTCTTTTGTTGGAATTTTTGCTCTGTCTCTTAAGGAAGAAATCCTGCGTAAATATATTTTTGTCTTCATCAGCATTGCGGTGGGGGCTCTTTTAGGAGACGCGTTTATACACTTGATACCGGAATCTTTTGAAGACGCGACAAACCCGCTCTCGGTCAGCGTTTTGATTATTGCTGGAATTTTATTTTTCTTCATTCTGGAAAAATTTTTCCACTGGCATCACCACGGAGACGATACAAAAGAAAATCATATTCATCCTGTGGGAAAATTAATAATTTTTTCAGACGGAGTTCACAACTTTATTGATGGAATAATTATTGGAGTAAGTTTTCTGGTAAGCATCCCTCTTGGCATCGCCACGACGCTTGCTGTGATTTTGCACGAAATACCTCAAGAGATAGGTGATTTTGCGGTGTTGCTACATGCCGGTTACAGTAAAAGCAGAGCGCTTTGGCTTAATTTTTTATCGGCGCTTTTGGCTGTCGTTGGAGTAATATTCGCGCTTGTTTTGGGAGAAGCATCAGAAAATTTTATCGCTTATTTTTTACCAATCGCCGCCGGAGGATTCATATACATAGCAGTAGCGGACTTGATGCCGGAACTGCACAAGACTAAAGAAATGAAATATTCCGTACTGCAAATAATGGCAGTTATAGCCGGGGTTTTAGCGATGGTCGCTTTGACCTTCGTGGAATAAACTAGTTTGCCCAAGACCAGTCTGCGCCCGGATTTCTGGCGTTGAAAACTTCAAAATGAATATGCGGTCCAGTAGAGCGTCCAGTAGAGCCGACATATCCGATGATTTCTCCCTGCTTGACCTGATTGCCGGTACGAGTGACAAGTTTGGACATGTGCGCATAAAGCGTTTGGGTGCCATTTCCATGTTCAATTATTGCCATATTCCCATAACCTCCGCCGCAGAGTCTTTGACCTACTTTACAGCCCGTTTTGACTGCTGAAACTACTCCGGATGCGGATGCATAAATAGGAGTACCTGTAACTGCGCCGATGTCGATACCTCTTTTGCCCGGACCGTGGAGACCTTGGGTCTTGCGTCCGGTCGGAACCGGGTTTAAAAAGTATCCAATGAGACTTTGTATTGGATGCGTATCATAATAATTTTTGTCTCTGGCAGGAGCTGAACTTAAATTGAATGCGGGCT
>MFTJ01000012.1:0-10234 GCA_001786805.1 Candidatus Nomurabacteria bacterium RIFCSPHIGHO2_01_FULL_39_10
CAGCACATCATCAGCTTCAAAACCCGGACTATCATAAATGGGAATGCAAAATGCTTCAAAAATCTGGCGAGAATTTTTCAATTGCGCTATCAAAGCATCGTCGGCTTTTACTCGTCCGGCTTTGTAAGCATTATAAGCTTCATGTCTAAAAGTCTTTTGCGGCAGGTCGTAACAGGCGACAATATAGTCCGGCTTCAAGTCGGTCACTATCTTCATAATCATGGACGCGAGACCATAGAGCGCGCCAGTCGGCTCGCCTTTGGACGACAAAAATTCCGGCAAGGCATGATAAGCGCGGTGGATTATGGCGTGAGCGTCCAGCAAGACTAGGGTTTTTGGATCTTTAGGCATTATTGTAAATAATACCATTTATTATACAATGTATGCATGACATCAACTTTTGATGAAGACAAACAAAATAAGCAGTTGGATGACTTGCGCAAGCAGGAGGAAGAGCAATTGGTGGCAAGCCTGGCTGAATCAAAATATGGAATGCCTTATATTGACTTGTATCGTCTGGGAATAGACAATGAGGCACTTAGAACAATATCGCATGAAGATGCCATGAAGATGAAAGTGGCGCCCTTTAAACTTTTCGGTAAAAATATTTTCATCGCCGTGCGTTCACCGTCGGATGACCTCTTGAAAAAGCTGAAAGATGAGATGGAAAGACATAATCTGGCGCCTGCTTTTTACATGGCTTCCGGCGCAAGTCTACAGAAAGTCTGGGACAGATATAAAGAACTTTCAATGGCGGAAAGTTCGCAAGTGGGAGGCATAGATATTTCCGGAGAAGTTTTGAGAGATACGGCAAAAAAAATCGAGCATCTGCAGGATATTGAAAAGCTGGTAAGAGAAGCCTTGGAAGGAAATAAAATCCATAAAATTTCACGCCTGCTTGAAATAATTTTGGCCGGAGCAATCGCCATTCAGGCTTCGGATATACACATTGAACCGGAAAAAGACCGGGGACGGCTACGGTTGCGGTTGGACGGCGTGCTCCAGGATATAAATTTCTTTGGACTGGATATATACCGTCTGCTTAATTCGCGCATCAAATTGCTTTCCGGAATGAAACTTACTTCAACAATCGCGCAGGATGGACGTTTTAACATTATGGAGAGAATAGAAGAAATAAGCATTCGCACATCGCTTATTCCGGGAGCATATGGCGAATCCGTGGTGATGCGCATACTTGACCCAAAATCTATACAAATGCCCATCGAAGAACTGGGCATTGAGCCTTATTTATTTGAAATTGTTAAAACTGAAATTGCGAAACCTAATGGATTGATTTTAGTTACCGGTCCGACAGGTTCTGGAAAAACAACCACTCTTTACTCATTTTTACGAAAAATATATTCAACTGAAATAAATATAATTACAATTGAAGACCCGGTGGAATACCATCTGCCCGGCATAACTCAAACGCAGATAAATCTGGAAAAGAAATACACCTTCCCAGAAGGGCTGCGTTCGGCGCTCCGCCAAGACCCGGACATCATTATGGTGGGCGAAATCCGCGATGGGGACACAGCCGAAATTTCCGTGCAGTCAGCGCTGACCGGCCACATGGTTTTTTCAACCCTGCACACCAATAATGCCGCAGGTGTCATTCCTCGTTTGATTGATCTCGGAATCAATCCAAAAATTTTAGTTTCAGCTTTATCGCTTTCTATAGCCCAGCGTTTAGTCCGCAAACTCTGCCAGTTTTGTAAAAAAAAGAGCGAGGCGAACGAAGAAGAAACTAAAAACATAAAAGTGGTGTTGGACAGTATCAAAGAAGAAGGAAAGGATTTTTCAAAATATAACATAAAACCAGAGGGTCCGTTTAAAATTTTCTCTCCTGTCGGTTGCGACAAATGCAATAGTATAGGCTACAAAGGACGAATCGGCATTTTCGAAGCGATAAAGACAGACGAGGAAATAGAAAAAATAATTCCGTCAAACCCAAGCGAGCATGAAATTAAAAAAGTTGCGCACAATCAAGGCATACTTTCAATGCGCCAGGATGGCATTGTAAAAATCCTAAATGGCATCACTTCCATAGAAGAAGTCCAAAGCGTTGTGGATTTGAAAGAGGAGTAAAAAGAAAAAAATTTTATGAGTAGTGAGAAAATAAAAAATCTTGCATTTATAGATGGACAAAATCTATATATGAATACGGCAAAGAAAGAAATTAACTATCACTAATTGGGGTTACAATGCAAAACTTGATAAACTTTACCTAGGTTGTAAGGTCTTGCCTCGCAATTTTCATCTCTCTTTTGAATACAAATTCTGCTGGACCGCGGAGGATTATTTCGCCTTTTTCGTTTTCTGAAAGATGCAAATTCCCGCCCGTAAATTCTAGGGTTATTTCAGCTACCCTATAGGTCTTGCCTATGGGGTGATTTGATTTAAGGATTGCATATACGGCGCAGGCGCCTGTGCCGCAGGAAAGAGTTGCGCCGCTTCCGCGCTCCCAGACTTTTACTTTGAAATAATCATCTCGAACTTTTTCGACGAATTCCACATTTATTTTATTGGGAAAATGAGAATCATTTTCAATTTTCGGACCAATTTGGGATATATTAATTTCAGATAGATTTTTTACAAGCCCCACTGCGTGCGGATTGCCCATGGAAACAAAATTAAACTCAATATTTTCTAGAACGAGAGAATTTTTTGGGAAATCTTTATGTGAAAATACAGGCACGCCCATATTCACCGAAAAACTTCCATCTGAATTGCACATCACTTTTTTTATCCCAGTTCTAGTGTCTATAAGTAATTCTTTTTTTTGTGGTTTTTTGGATTTTGTTAATTCCAAAAAAAATTTAGCCAGACATCGCACCCCATTCCCGCACATTTCGGCAACTGTGCCGTCAGAGTTATAATAATTCATAAAACAATCAGCATTTGAAGATTTTTCTAACAAAATCAATCCATCTGCGCCAACACCAAAATGCCTGTCGCACAGAAGCGCAATTTTTTTTGTATTCTGCGCATCAAATTTTTTATCCCTGTTATCGATAATTATAAAGTCGTTGCCAGTACCTTGATATTTATGAAATGCAATCATGCTATTTAATATACCCTTTTTTTACCAATAATTCAGCAGTTAAAATAGCACCCCCTGCCGCCCCGCGGATGGTGTTATGCGACAAAGCCACGCATTTCCAGTCCAGAACAGAATCTTTCCTAATTCTGCCGACACTGATTCCCATACCGTTTCCTAAATCTCTATCAAGCCGTGTCTGCGGTCTATTTTCCTCCTCAAAATATGTGATGAGTGATTTCGGCGCAGAAGGTAAATTTAATTTATCCAAAGGATTTTTAAAATTTTTTAAAGCTTCAATTAATTTTTCTTTTGTTGCTTTTTTCCTGAATTTTATATTTATTGCCGCCATATGCCCATCAGAAACAGGAATTCTTATGCAGTTAGTAGAAATTTTAAGTTTGTTTTCCAGTATGAATTTGTCTTTTTTAATTTCTCCTAAAATTTTTGCTGGCTCTTTTTCTGACTTTTCTTCTTCCTCTCCTATAAAAGGTATGACATTATCAATCATCTCCGACCAAGTTTCTAAAGTTTTGCCTGCGCCGGAAATAGCCTGATATGTAGAGACAATGACTTTCTCCGGATTAAATTCCTTCCATGTATGAAGGAGCGGAACATAGGACTGGAGCGAGCAGTTTGGTTTCACGACAATAAATCCAGAAGTCCAGCCCCGATTTTTTTGCTGTGTAGAAATAATATCTAAATGCTCCGGATTAATTTCGGGTATAATCATCGGCACATCGGAAGTCCACCGGTGAGCCGAGTTGTTGGAGACTACCGGTAGACCTTTCTCTGCGTAAGAATTTTCAATTTTTTTTATCAAGTCTTTTTCAGCATCGAAGGCCGAAAAAATAAGCCTGCATTTTTTAGAAATAATATCTATGTCGTCTAGAGCAGAATATATGGTAAGTGAACCCATTTTTTTTCCTGCCGATTTTCTGGAAGCGGCAACGACAGTTACCTCAAACCATGGGTGATTTTTTAACAGAGATAAGAATCGTCGTCCGATCATGCCTGTCGCTCCCAGTATGCCCACGGGAATTTTCTTATTTTCTGTTTTCTTTTTCATTGCTTATTTTAGTGCCAACTCCTTTTGGGTTAAAAGTGTTTTTGATGTAAATAGGTATGCCCTTTAATACCGCTGGTTTGATAGTTTTAGGATGAATAACTTTAGCGCCTGAATATGCCATTTCTTCCGCTTCAGAATAAGATATTTCCGGAATGAGAAGCGCGTCTTTCATTTTTTTTGGGTCTGCCGTCATTAAACCGTCAACATCCGTCCAAATTTCTATTGTTGAGACATTAAGAGCCGCGCCAATCAAAGCGGCGGTATAATCAGACCCCCCGCGACTAAGAGTGGTCGTTATTCCCTTTTGGGTCGAAGCAATAAATCCTCCCATAATAGAAAGATTTTTTTTATTTTTGAAATAATTTGAAATAATTTTATAGGATTTTTCTATATCCACATTCGCGCTGCCAAATTTATCGTCTGTTTTAATTAGAGTCCGAGCATCAGTAAACTCACATAAAATATTTCGGTTTTTTATCGCTTCACTTATGATGTAAACCGATAATTGTTCTCCAAAACTCATTGCGGCATCAAGCGCAGACAGCGAAAGTTCTTTGGTTGTAAAGATATTTTCTATTACTTCTTCTAATTCTTTATATTTTATATTAATTTCCCGCAGTATTTTTTCTTTTTCTTTTGGCTTGATTAAATCTCTAATTATTTGATTATGTCTTTCACAGATACTGCTAAAAAGTGTTTTGTATCCCATATCTCCTTTTGAAGCAAGCGTCGCTAATTTTATAAGGTTGTCTGTAATTCCCCCGAGAGCAGATACGACAACGACAGTGTCTCTTTTATTTTCCAGTATAATATCAATAACTCTATTAATATTTTTTGCGTCCGCCACGGATGTCCCGCCAAATTTAAGAACTTTCATGTTGGTTTTGGTAATTTATTTTAAATTATTTTTAATGCTTTCCATCGCTTTTTTTACATTTTTTTTGTCTGCAAATGCGCTGAAACGGATATATCCCTCCCCTTGCGCTCCAAATCCAGAACCTGGAGTTGCGACAACATGGGCTTCTTCCAAAAGTTTGTCGAAAAATTCCCAAGAATTTAAATTAAGAGGAATCTTGACCCAGATATATGGAGCATGCTCTGCGCCAAAGACTTGAAAACCAAGTTTTGCAAGACTTTTTTTAATTATGGCGGCATTGTCCATATAATAAGAAATTAATTTCTTACATTCCTTTCGACCAACAAGAGAGAGAACCGCCAATGCGCCGGCCTGCGATATATTGGAAGCTCCGTTAAACATGGTGCTTTGTCTTCTAGCCCACAACCGATGAATCTCTCCTTTTCCTGCGCCCTCAACAACCAAATCCATAGGCACAATTGTCCATCCTAGACGAACTCCGGTGAAACCAGACCATTTGGAAAAACTGTTTATTTCGATTGCGCATTTTTTAGCTCCTTCTATCTCATAAATACTTTTAGGGAAAGACTTATCAGATATATATTCCACATAAGCGGCATCAAAAATAATTACCGCTTTATATTTGAGCGCATAGTCGACAAAAGCCTTCAACTGTTTCTTGGTGGCGACTGCTCCTGTTGGATTATTGGGACTGCATACATAAATTATATCCACCTTACCTTCAGGCGGCTTCGGCACAAAGCCGTTTTTTTCATTGCATTCCATATAGACCAACCTTTCGTACTTTCCATTTTTATATTCTCCTGTTCTGCCGGAAATAACGCTCGAATCAACATATACTGGGTATACCGGGTCTGCGACGGCAATAATGTTATCTAAACCGAAAATTGACTGAATATTCGCCGAATCTGTTTTGGCTCCATCGCTAATGAAAATTTCCTCTACATTGAGGTCAACATCCCTCTCTTTATAATAAGACAACAGAGCCGCCCGCAATTCAGAATTGCCTTGAGTGTCTCTATAACCGGTATAAGTTTTCGCGTCACCCAGTTTTTTTACCGCCTTAGATAATCCTCCGATAACGACCGGGGGTAGAGGTAAGGTTGTATCGCCAATACCCAGTCTGATAATTTCAACTTCCGGATTTCTCTTTATAAAATCCTTGACGCGTTTCGCAACTTCGGCAAATAAATATCCGCCCTGCAGTTTGTCGTAATTTTTATTTATCGTAGCCATTTTTTATATTAATTTAAGTTCTTTTAAAGCTTTTTCCAATAAAATTCTGTTTTTGTCTTCAATAAAAGTCAGCGGCAGTCGCAAACTTTCTTCAATCAGCCCCATTTTTGCCAAGGCTGTTTTGACAGGAATCGGATTTGATTCAATAAAGTTAGTATTCATCAAATCAAGCATGCTGTAATGTAATTTTTTTGCTTTTTCTAGATCTCCGGACAAGGCAAAATGAATCATGTCAGAGAATAATTTTGGAGCTTCATTGCAAACAACAGAAATACAGCCGTGTCCTCCTAGCGCAATAAGTGGAAAAGTTAGATCATCATCTCCGGATAAAACTGCAAAATCTTTTGGACCATTTTTTGAGACTTGATTAATAATTTCCATTTTTTGTGAAAGAGTCCCGGAAGCCTCTTTGACAGCTATAACGCTTGGAACTTCGCGAGCAATTCGCACAATAGTTGCTGGCATTACATTTGACCCAGTTCGCCCCGGAACATTATAAATAATAATCGGCAAATCTACTGCTTTGGCAATTTCCTTAAAATGGAGAACGAGACCGTTCGGGGTGGGCTTGTTGTAGTAAGGAGTTACGTGAAGGAGTCCGTCCGCTCCGACCTTTTTCGCCAACTGTGATAGATGCACAGCTTTTTTGGTGTCATTTGAACCTGCTCCCGCAATCACTGGAATTTTTCCGGAAACTTTTTTGACAACTGTTTTTATCACAGTCACATATTCTTCTTCATTCAATGTGACCGCTTCGCCGGTAGAGCCTGCGACAACTATCGCATCTACTCCGCCTTCTAGTTGATACGCGACTAGCTTCTCCAAAGCCGGCAAATCTAGCTCATTCTCTTTGCCATTTTTCTTAAATGGGGTGACGATTGCCGGAATTGAACCAAAAAAATTTTTATATTTCATTTAAATAATTCTTCAAAAGAGTACACTCCTTTTTTATTTTTAATAAATTCGGCCGCGATCAACGCCCCTTTGGCAAACCCGACTCGGCTATATGCTTGATGAGAAAGGGTTATACCGTCTGCAACGCTGTCAAAAACTACTTCGTGAAAACCCGGATTTCTGCCTGACCTAATGGAAGTAAAATTAAGTCCCTTAACCTTGCCGGCAATTTTCAAAGCTGTGCCGGAGGGACTGTCCAGCTTTGCCTTGTGGTGAACTTCCAGCCCGTAAACATCATAGTTGGGAAATTTTTCAAAAAGTTTAGCGGAAAAATCTATCATTTTAAAAAAAATGTTCACTCCAACAGAAAAATTCGGGCTGTAAACCAAACCGATTTTATTTTTTTCAACAATTTTTTTTACTTTTTCTAAATCTTCATTCCAGCCAGTAGTTCCAACAACTAAATTCTTACCAAGTTTCGCAATCTCTTCAATATTTTTCAGCACTATATCTTTTGAAGTAAAATCCACGGCAATATCCGCTTTCGCAATCCCTTTCAAGTCCAGCCCGTCCTCTTTATTTTTGTAACTAACAGAAACAACATCAAAAACTTCTGAAGTTTTACATAAAGCGTCAATTTCTTTACCCATTTTTCCGTAACCTATTAGAGCGATTTTTATTTTATTTTTCATAATCTTGATTTAATTATACTACTCACCAATAAAACTTCGCATCTGTTCATGAAGCACCCCATTGCTGGCGATTATTCCCACCGTCTCGGCATTTAAAGCATTACCATTAAAATCAGTGAATTTTCCTCCGGCTTCCTCAACCAAAAGCTTGCCGGCAAATTCTGGAAACGTATCTTTATTAAAAGAAACGGCAACATCAGCTCTGCCACACGCCACATAAGCATAATGCACTCCGAGAGAACCTAGGTTTCTGATTATACTGCCATTTTCCAATATTGTTCTTATTATTTTTAGTGATTTTTCTTTTTGGGATCTGGATTCACTTATAATAAAAAGGGTGTTTTCTTTGCGATTGGAAACATAAATTCTTTTTTTGTTTAAAAAAGCGCCTTTGCCTTTTTCGGCGGTAAATAATTCTTTATTGGAAGGATCATAAACTACAGCAAATTTTATTTCTCCTTTATGTAAATGACTCAATACCAGAGAATAATGAGGCATGCCGTGAATAAAGTTGGTCGTATTGCTAATCGGGTCAATAATCCAGACATTATCATCTTCAACAAAAATATCATGAAACTCTTCTGCGTAAACTGAATGCTTGCCCGGAAAAGTATTTATCATATTGGTAAGTTCTGTCTCTATTTCTAGATCTTTTTCTGTCAGATACATCTTGGTCTTGCCTATATCAAAAGTCCTGCCAGAAATTGCTGGAAGCGAATCGCCAAGCTCAACTATTTTATTGATTATTTTTTGATACATAAACTTTATTTTACAAATAATCAATATTGTAGCAATTTACTCAGGTAAAACCGAGTTTTCTAACATTTATATTAGATTTGAGACTTTTTGTAAAATCTGTTAGAATTTGGGAATGATTAAAATACAGCCGATTGTGCGCGATATCGTCATGGGCGAAATGGAAGCCTACTTTGCGCTCGGGAACGGATACATGAATATGAGCAGTTACGCGCATCGTATCCGCCCGACCGTGGAAGCGCGCACAAAAAAGCAGGTGACCATCACCAGCATTGTCGTCTCCCTATCGCGCTTGCGCAAGGAGTTTAAAAAAGAAAAACCTCTCATTCAAGAAGTCGCTATAAAAAATATCACCACCAAACTTCCGCTGACAGAAATAATTTATGAGAATACGCGCAAGTTTCTCAAGGAACTGGAATCCCTGCACAAAAATATTGCCGTGTCGCAGGACGATTTTTTCACCACCACCATCGGCACGACGGAAATTGACGTCATCTGCTCATCCAACATGGCTGGCCGGGTACTCAAGCACTTCAAAATGAAGCCGAAGGTTATCAATCAAAACCTCGCCGCCATCGCCATCTCCTTTGACCCGAAAGTTTTTTCCGTCCCGAACACATTTTTCTCCCTCCTTTCCATCACCGCCCGCGCCCGCATAAATATAGAAGAGCTTGTCTCCACCCCAACCGAATTAATTTTTATAGTAGCCGAAGAAGATTTCGGAAAAACGGTCGCGTTGTTTTCGGAGTTGCATAGGAGGGTAAATGTTTAGAATTTCTGCACAGGCAGTTTCCACCTTCTATCTTTTGGATAAATAAAAAGTGATCAAAGTAAGAAATTATTTATACTTTTTTTACTGGAGTATGTTTGTCCACTTCTTCTGGTTGTATATCATCTTCCTTAAAAACTCTATCCCTTATAATAACTCCCAGAATTGGATATATCTCTAACAAATTCATTCCTATACCATAAGCATAGGTTTTAATTTCATTTTGCTCTTGTACTGTAAAGATTTTTTCAAAACAGTTTCTTGCTATATCCATTGATACTGTTTGAATATCATAAGGATTAGCAGGGTCTTTTCTATCAACCTCTCTTTTTATAGCATCCCAATGATTATTAACTTTTATTTCCGCAGATATATCAATCGCAATTTTTTTACCCCTTTCAGTGAGACTTATTGGACTATGAGCTTTAACAGTGCTCAAATGTGCTTGGTAAAGCAAATCAGTTGTTGCTTGAACTTTAAATATACTTTCTTTAATAAGGTCAATCTTATTATCAAATTTTTCACTTTTACCTTCAAAATCATTGTAAGATTTTACCCATCCTCCACTTTTGTAAAGCAACCAAAAAACAATAAATAAAATTGAAATCAAAACAAAGACCGCTCCATTAAGTTGTTGAATAAGCCCTAAAAAAATTTCTGTCATATTAAATTAAAAAAATAAATAATAGATTTCATTAACGACCTTGTTTCATACACCTAAATTATATCAAATCACGATGTTAATGTCATACTATATAAAATTGGGGATAAGTCAAACTTGAATAAAAAAGCATTAATCTCTAAACAATCCTTTCAGGGCTGGACCCCGAGAGTAACAAATTATTAGAGGATAGCCCCAGAAAGGATAAATCCTACCAGAACGTCCTATGCAAACATGTAT
>MFTJ01000012.1:10293-21353 GCA_001786805.1 Candidatus Nomurabacteria bacterium RIFCSPHIGHO2_01_FULL_39_10
GCATAGTGTGTGTATAAATGCGCTACTGGGTTAGTATAGCATAATATTAATATAATGTCAAGGAAAAAAGACGAAAAAAAGACAGAAGATGTTGTTCTAGACCAAACCCTGCGCCCTACCCGCTGGGACGAATATATTGGACAAAAACACATAAAAGACAACGTAAAAATACTTTTGCGGGCCGCCGAAGAGCGCGGGCATATACCCGAGCATATCCTCTTTTATGGGCCGCCTGGACTTGGTAAAACTACCCTGGCGCACCTTATCGCTAAAGAAACCGGTAGACAAATGAAAATAACTTCTGGTCCTGCCATTGAAAAAGTGGGCGATTTGGCCTCAATTCTGACCAATCTAGCCCCCGGAGACATTCTTTTTATAGATGAAATACACCGGCTGAATAAAATGGTGGAGGAAATACTTTATCCTGCCATGGAGTCCGGTGTTTTAGATATCATTATCGGCAAAGGCCCGTCTGCCCGCACAATCCAGTTAGACTTGCCAGCTTTTACTTTGATAGCGGCAACGACTCGCGTTGCCATGATTTCCTCTCCGCTCCGTTCTCGTTTTTCCGGCGGAGTTTTTCGCTTGGAATTTTATTCAAACGAAGAGATAGCTAAAATAATAGAAAGGTCAAGCAAACTTCTCAATATTGTTCTGGAAAAAGAGGCTTTGGCGGAAATCGCCAAGAGAAGCCGCTTCACTCCTCGTACAGCGAATTACTTTTTAAAACGCGCGCGCGATTTTGCGCAAGTTAGCGCCGCCTCCGCGCGAGGCTCCGGTGTGCCGAAGAAGAAAGAACGGCTAAGTTTAGATAAAAAAATAGTCAAAGAAGCGCTAGACATGCTAGCAGTTGATGAAATCGGGCTGAACGCCTCTGATAGGAAATTTTTGGAAATACTTATTGAAAAATTTAACGGCGGACCTGTCGGACTCAAAACCATGGCGGCGGCGCTGTCCGAAGAAGAAGCGACTATAGAAGAAGTGGTGGAGCCATACCTGCTCCAGCTCGGACTCCTAGAACGCACCGCTCGCGGCCGCCTAGCAACAAAAAAAGCCCATGAACATTTGGGGTTTGAATTTACAGAAAAACAAAGGAAATTAGTTTAATTACACTGATATCCCGACAGGAATTTGAAAATCTAAATAGTTCATATTTTGAGGTTTTATTCTTTTGCTTGCGTCCAGTATTTCAATACCAAGGATTTTATTTCCTTTTCCTATATCTAAAACGATACCTTCCTCAACTTCTTTATTACGAGAAAAAACTCCTTCCTGAAAGTGAAGGTATAATGCATCTATTGTCTTGTCATAAGTAATTTTCACGTGTTTAATAATATCATAAAAATGATTAAATTTCCACAAAAATAGTGATTTTCACGCTTCAAGATAATCGTGAAAATCAGTTAAAATAGCGCATTTTTCACGGTTTATCCACATCCCTCCGCTAGGCAAGACCTAGCTGAGTACTCCTCAAGAGGAGAATTTAAAAAATTGGGTAGAAATAAAAAAGTTGAAAGTTATAAAGTAGAAATCTACTCATACAACTCCGGATGAGTGCCTATATCTGAAAAAACTACCGTATCTTTGTTAATGTATTTAAAAATTGCTCGAAAATTGCCAGTTATATTTATACTGCTAGAACCCTCATATTCTCCGCTAAGTTTGTGATTATCTAGTAAAACATTGAAAGGATCTTCTCTGAAGAGTCTTACTCGTTCAAAAGTTTTTTCTCGTATAAATTTATCTTTCTTTTTGAAAGATTTTTTAAAATCTTTGGTATATATTACATTTATCATAACTTATGATAACAAAGCTTTTTCAAAATCCTCATGAGTTTTATAAACTGTATACTTTCCGCTCTTAATTAATTTCTCTGCATTTCTTATAGACCTTCTCAAGCGGGCATTTGGTATTTCCGGCACAGTAAATTCTATTCTTTTTTCTATAATTAATTTTTTTAAATAAGCATTGATCGCAACGGAAAAATTCAAGCCCATTTCGTCCAGGACTTCTTTTGCTTCGCTTTTCAGCTTGGAATCTATTTTAAAATTTATAACTGCTTGTGACATATTACAGAGTATATACTGAGTGTGTATTAAAGTCAAGCAAAAAAAGCCGCCGAAGTTGCCAACGGCGGCTTGATGGAGTTGGGGGCATCTTCACCAAACCTAACCAACCCCCAAAACTCCCCTCCTTTGACAATTCCAAGATATGTCGCCGAAGTACACGCATCTGATGCGTGCTGTGGATTTATGACACCCACACTTTAGCGACTATGTCTAAAGAACTGTGTCTTTTATATATTACCACCAAAATGCTAAAATTATGAGATGAGAATTTTAGGCATAGACCCCGGATTTGAGAGATTAGGCATTGCAGTTCTTGAAAAGAATGGGGGTAAAGAGTGTGTTATTTTTTCTGAATGCTTCAAAACTTCGGCAAAATTGGAGTTTGCTGAACGATTAAAATTAATCGGCGCGGAAGTGCGAAAAATAATAAAAGAATACAAGCCGGAAGTTCTAGCGATAGAGACTTTATTTTTAAATACGAACCAAAAAACAGTCATGCGAGTGGCAGAAGCTCGCGGAGTGGCGGTTTATGAAGCCGCGCAGGCGGGCTTGAAAATTTTTGAGGCTTCTCCGCCCCAGATAAAAATAGCGACTACGGGCTACGGGCGGTCGGACAAGGCGCAGATAAATAAAATGGTGAAAATTTTGGTTGATATAGATGAATCAAAAAAATCAGACGATGAATTGGACGCTATTGCTATAGCTTTGACTGCTTTTGCTCATTTGCGATTTTAGTTTCTATCCTTTTCGAGATCTTCATCTTCTCCGTCTAATCCAAAATCTGGTATTTCCACTTCTCCCTCGGTCATATCTAACGGTTCATCTTCATCAGCGCTCATTCTAAAACCGCTTTCTACTTCTTCATCCTCATTGTAACTCATATTAAAATTTTATTTTAAGTAAACAACTAGTAATTGCCTACTTTGTACCAAAATAAAAAAAGCTTAGCAATAGAAAATGTGGATAACTCTTAAAAGGCAGCTGCAAAATTTTTCTGGTAGCAAAAAAGAGTCCAGTTGCTACAGGCGAAAAACTTTGCAGCTGCATTTTTATCCTGCCAAAACTTTTACAAACCTTTTTTTGCCTATTTTCAGAGTCAAATTTTCTGTAATTTTTATATTTTGGTCAGTGATGGTGCTATTTTTCTCCAAATCATGCGCGCCTCCCCCTTCTACCAGTCTGTGCCATTCCCCTTTTGAAGCCAAAATTTTATTTTTCACCAAAACTTCGCTCAAAAGCTCTCCTGTTTTAGTTTTTATCTCTTCTATTTTTTCCGGAATTTCTTTTTTTTGAAAAGTATCTGAAAAAATTTGCTCAGCAGTTTTGGCAGAGGTCTTATTGTGAAGCTGTTCAACTAAAAGAGACGCAACTTTTTTCTTGAGAGCCATCGCGTCTTTTTTGAGATTAAATTTTTCTATTTCTTCCGCCGGCGTATCTGTCAAAAGCGTAAACATGGGAATAATAGCATCATCCCCGAGAGACATAATTTTTCCGAACAATTCCGGGGCCAAGTCAGTCAGACCTATCACATTGCCTTCGCTTTTACCTATTTTGACACCCTTGGAGTCTGAAAGGAGCGGGGTGGTCATCACGAATTTTTCTTTGCCTTTCATTGCTTTCATCAGCATGCGTCCAGCAAGCATGTTGAAAGTCTGGTCTGAACCGCCCAGCTCTAAATCCACATCCATGGCGACAGAATCATAAGCTTGCAAAAGCGGATACAAAAATTCACGAAGATTTATAGTTTCTTTATTCTTCAAACGCTCCTGAAACATATCTCTTTCGATCAGTTGCTGAACTGAAAAATGCTCCGCAATGTTTAAAATTTCAACTTTGGTTAATTTGTCCAGCCAATCGCCATTGTAAAGTATTTTTACCGGATTTGGACCGTCAAAGCGAACTATTTTAGAGGCTTGAGAAATATAATCTTTGGCGTTTTCCCGCAATTCTTCTTTCGTAAAAAATTTTTCCCGTGTTTTCTTTTTGCCAGTCGGGTCTCCAGCCGTGCCCGTGCCATCGCCGATCAGAAAAATAACTTCGTGACCCAAGTCCTGCCATTGTCTATGTTTTCGTAGACCAACCATGTGACCGATATGTAGCTTGTCCCCTGTCGGGTCAAAACCTTGGTATAACCTGAGTTTTTTTCCAGAACGCAAAACTTCTTCCAGCGCTTCTTTTGACGGATAAATCTTATCCACTCCCCGAGTAAGCAATTCTGTGATTTTATCTCCTGCCTTGCCGGCAGGCAGGTCTTTTTTTACGGCTTTCATACTCGGATAATATCATATTCTTTGATATAATTCTATTTGATGAAAAAATTCCATAAAATACAAAAAATTTTGAAAAGTAAAAAATTCTGGAAAAATATGATACTGGCTGGCGCAGGTATTTTTTTCTTAATGATTAGTATTGTTATTATCTGGTTCTCGTCATTGCAAATTCCAGACTTTCATTCATTTGAAAACAGGAAAGTTGTAAACTCTACAAAAATATACGACCGGACGGGAAAAATCCTGCTCTACAATATACACCAGGAATCAAAAAGAACAGACATAACCTCCGATAAAATGGGAGTAAATATCAAGAATGCCACCGTGGCGATCGAAGATTCTGAATTCTACAATCACAGCGGAATAAGAATTACTTCTACCGTTCGCGCAATTCTTTCTAATGTTTTTGGTTTTGGAATAGGCGGAGGAGGGTCAACTATTACCCAGCAACTCGTGAAAAATACGCTTTTAAGAAGCGAGCAGGGTTATGCGCGGTACACTAGAAAAATAAAAGAATGGGTTTTGGCGCTTAAAATTGATAATTCTATGCCAAAAGAAAAAATTTTGGAGTATTATCTCAATGAAGCTCCTTATGGAGGCACTATCTATGGGATAGAAGAAGCCAGTAAAACTTATTTCGACAAAGAACCGATTGAGCTCTCGCTGACCGAAGCGGCTTATCTCGCCGCCATACCGCAATCTCCGACAACTCTCTCTCCTTATGGGAAAAACAAAGATAAATTGGAAGCTAGAAAAAATTTGGTGCTTTCTAGAATGCTCCTGCTTAATTTTATCAAGCAGGAAGATTATGATAAAGCAAAAAAAGAAGTTGCGACTTTTGCCCCGCTGGTGACGGCGGGCATCAAAGCTCCGCATTTTGTGTTTTTTATTAGAGACTACCTTGAAGAAAAATATGGAAGAGAAGTGATGGACCAGGGACTTAAAGTCATCACTACTCTGGATTATGATTTGCAGACAAAGGGAGAACAAATAGCAAAAGAAGGCGCGTTAAAAAATGAAACAGACTGGAATGGAAAAAACGCTAGTTTAGTAGCGATAGATCCAAAAACAGGACAAATTTTGACAATGGTAGGTTCAAGAGACTATTTTGACAAGGAGATGGAAGGAAATTTCAATGTGGCAACAGCACAGAGACAGCCAGGCTCTTCTTTTAAGCCCTTTATTTACGCTACGGCCTTCAATAAGGGCTTTACCCCCGATACTGTTCTCTTTGACCTGCCTACGGAATTTCAAGCGACCTGCGATGCTTATGGCAAAGCCTTACCGGGACGCAACCAAGAAAATTGCTATATGCCTGATAATTATGACGATAAGTTCCGCGGGCTAATGAGTCTCCGAGACGCGCTCGCGCAATCCATCAACATCATCGCGGTAAAACTTTTTTATCTGGCGGGACTTCCTAGTTCGCTTAAAACAGCCGAAGATATGGGTATCAGCACTTTAAATGGCACAGAGCGATACGGCCTCACACTGGTTATCGGAGGCGGAGAAGTGTCCCTCCTTGATATGACTTCAGCCTACGGAGTTTTCGCCAATGACGGAGTAAGAAATCCATATACTGGGATTTTGGAAGTGCAGGATTCAACCGGAAAAATTCTGGAACAATATCAACAAAAACCACAGGAAGTCTTGCCTAAAAATACTGCGCTGACCATTTCAGATGTATTGTCGGATGAGAAAGCGCGTGTGCCAACTTTCGGAGCGCATTCGGTTCTTTATGTTCCCGGAAAAGATGTAGCGGTAAAAACAGGAACAACAAATAGCAATAGGGATGCTTGGACGATAGGCTACACCCCATCAATTGCTGTAGGTGTCTGGGCAGGTAACAACGATAATATGCCGATGAAAAAAGGAGGAGCTGCTGTCGCAGGACCGATTTGGAATAAATTTATAAATGAAGCGCTAAAAATTTTACCGGATGAAAAATTTGAAAAGCCAAACTTGGATGCTGACCCCAAAATAATAAAACCGGCGCTGCGCGGAAGCTGGCAAGGCAATGAGAATTTCTTTATAGATAAAATTTCAGGCAAATTGGCGGGACCTAACACGCCCCAAGAAACCACGGAAGAGAGAATTTTGACAAATGTGCACTCAATTCTTTATTGGGTGGATAAAAATAATGTTCTTGGACCCCCGCTTCCCAGCCCTGCGGATGATTCGCAGTTTAACCGCTGGGAAATACCTGTACAAAATTGGTGGGCGCAAAACAGCTGGAAATACCAGATAGTAAATTTATATAACAAGCCGGTTGCGGTAGATGATGTGCATACGGACGCGGCGAAACCAGTTATTTCAATCATTGAACCAAATATAAACACAATATATTTACCAAAGCAAAAAATAAATTTAAGAGTTTCAAGCTCCGGCCCTTACCCGCTTGCCAAGATAGACATTTTCATAAACGAAAGCTATCTCGGAACATCAAAAGCGCCTTTCACTTTTTCTTTTACACTTTCCGAGTTGGAAAGCCCTCAAGCGGAAAATGAACTGAGAATAATTGCTTATGACAGTATCTATAATCGTAGTGAAACAACTTTGATATTCAAGGTGCAGCAGTAATCCCAGACAGCGCTTTAGGCGCTCTGAGCGCCTAAAGCGCTGTCTGCTACCTATTCATCGGCATTATAAGATAAATAAAAGAAGTATCACTCACGGGAGAAACGACAAGCGGACTCCCGGCTCCGGAGAATTTTATAGACACGCTGTCGGTTGTAATTGACGGAAAGCAGTCTAGAAAGTATTTATAATTAAAACCAAGCTCAATATTTTCTCCGGTTATGGTGGCATCCAGAGATGTTTTATTTTCCCCAATATCATTATTGGCGGATGACAGTTCAAAGACTTTTTCTTTGGGCGCAACTTTCATATTCACCTGGTTAAATTTGTCAGAAAAAATGTTGGAAAGTTTGAGCGCATTCAATAAATCTTGCTTTAATATTATCGCGTTAGTGCTTGATGTTTTTGGAATAATCTGACGATAGTCGGGAAAAACTCCATCAATAATCCGAGATGTTAGATAAACATCGTCTGAAGAAAAAGAAATTTGATTTTTATTAAAACAAACTTTGATAATTGACGGAGATTCTCCGAAAATTCTAATAATTTCGGAAATATTCTTAAATGGGATAAGAATGCCTCCAATTTCAGGAATTCCTTTTGCTTTTATTTTTTTCTCAGCTAAACGAAAAGAGTCTGTAGATACAAAAATTAAATTATCATCATTTGTGTGTATAAAAACGCTGGAAATTTCTGGTTTTATGTCGGATACAGAAGAACTGTAATAAACGGATTTTATCCCATCCATTATTTTTTTTGACTCTATATCAAAACTTATTCCGGCAACCCTTGGAATGGTTGGAAAATCATCATGGGGCTGTCCTTTTAGTTTTATTTTACTTTTTTTTGTTTTAATAAGCAGGTTTCCTTCAACTTCCTCTAAAAATATGTTTTCGTTTTGAAAAATATTGGAAAATATACCACTTAAAACACTCCCAGAAACAGCTACAATCCCCTCTTTCTCAATTTTTGCCGGTATTTCAACTTCAACACCAAGACTTAAATTTGTTGCTCTTAATTTTAAAGATTTACCGGAGGCGATTAAAAGAATTGAGTTTAAAACAGGTAGGGTTAAATTTTTCCCAGTGATTCTTTCAATTTGGGAGATTTTATTTTTTATTTCTTCTATTTTACATTCTAGTTTCATAGTATGTTTATATGTTATTTATTTTAATCTATTAATACTATTAAGTGTGTTGATAAGTGTATAACTTTTTTAACTCTTTGTTTATATATTATTTTCTTGTTTTAATTTTTAATTAAAGTCTGATAATTTTTTACTACTTAAACATAATTCGTATTTGCTCTAGTTCTTGTAAAAGTTGTGGGTCGTTTTTCAAGTCGTTTTTAATTTTTAAACAAGAGTGTATCACCGTCGTATGATCTTTCCCCCCAAGTTTTTGCCCAATCAAGGGGTAAGAAACATTAAAGTCTTCCCGAAGCAGATACATCACTACTTGCCTGGCTTTGACTATTTCTTTTTTTCTGGTTTTTTCATAAACAGAAGCTTCTTCCAGTTTAAAATACTCGCTGACTATTTTTACAACATCTTTTATGGCAATATTCTTTTTAGGTTTCATGTTGTTTTTTAGTAAATTCTTCACTTCTGCTAGAGTTAAAGGTCTGTTTTTCAAGCGATATTGGCAAATTATGACGTTCAAGCTCCCTTCAAGTTCTCTGATATTTCCTTCAATAGATGAAGCGATATATTCTACTATTTCTTTATCCAGTTCAATATTAAACTCCTGCAGTTTTACCTTTAAAATTGCCATACGAGACTCGTATTCCGGCGGAGATATGTCCACTATCATTCCGGCGGCAAAACGGGATTTCAAGCGGTCTGCCAACTCCGGAATATAGTTAGGATGCTTGTCGGAGGAAAAAATAATCTGTTTGTTGTTTTCATGAAAAGTATTGAATGTGTGAAAAAGCTCTTCCTGAATTTTTTCCATTTTGCCGATGAATTGAATGTCATCTATGATTAATAGATCGTATTTTCGGTATTTTTCTTTGAAAGAATTTGCCTTGTTGTTTTGCAGCGAGCTGATAAAATCAGTCGCGAATTTTTCCAAAGTCATATAATGAGTTTTTTTATTCGGATATTTTTCTTTTATGCTGTTGCCCACGGCTTGGATTAAATGAGTTTTGCCCAGTCCTGTGCCTCCATAGATGAAAAATGGATTATATTTAGTTCCCGGGTTATCTATTATCGCCTGGGATGCCGCATAGGCTAGTTCGTTGAAAGTTCCGACAATAAAAGAATTAAAATGATAGCGCGGGTTAAGATTGTCTTCCGGATTTATGTAAAGATCCCTTAACGGCAGTTCTTTGTTTATATAAGCCTCATTTGTTGTAGGCGTTTCCTCCTTGCCGGCCTCCTTGGTGTTTTCTATTTTAGTAATTATGTATTCCACCGCGCGCATATTTTCATATGTATCCGCGATGGTTTTGGTAATAAGCTTATGGTATTTATTTATAAGCCAATCACGCACAAATTCATTCGGTACGCCGATGTAAATAATACCCGTATCTTCTTTTACGATTGATGTGTTTTTAAACCAAGTGCTGAAATTTGCTTTTGATATTCCCGTTTCAATTTCAACCAAGCAATTTTTCCAAAGCTGTTTCAAGTTCATATTCATCCCGTACGAAGTTATATAAATTAATAATCTTATGACTCTTACCTCCCATAGAAAATCTAGTCTAAACTTCGTACGGGATTCATAGTTTCATATTATACTATTTGAAAAATGTTTGATACTTGTCAAAAGTTATTAAACTTGTTGATAAGATGGGGATAAATGCAAAATCCCATAACCTCACCCCGGCTTTCAGCCTCCCCTCTCCATTTTTCTAAATGGAGAGGGGGCGGGGGTGAGGGGGTTGTATTTTTGTTCGCATTGTTATAAAATGAGCCTATGTCATTCACGTATAAACCTAAAAAAAGAAAAAGAGCGAGAAGTCACGGGTTTTTGGTTCGGTCTAGAACCAAAACGGGCAAGAAAGTTCTAAAAAGAAGGCGCCAGAAGGGCAGAAAAAAGCTTAGCGTTTAATGGAATGTTGCTCAAAAAGAATAGAGTATCTACAAAAGAGGTTGAAACGATTTTTAAATCTGGCAGTTTTTTGAATTCTCCCAGTTTAACTTTTAAATATATTAAAACTGACAACAAAGAAGTAAAAATTTCTTTTATTGCGCCTAAAAATATAGCCAAGCTTGCCGTTATAAGAAATTTACTGCGAAGACGCGGATATTCCGCTCTACAAAAAAATATAAAATTATCCCCTTTTGGACTTCTAGGTGTTTTTATTTTTAAAAAATATCAAGACGATATTTTAATGCTAGAAAATGAAATTAAAAATATTTTCAGTAAAATTAATTAACTTCTATCAGAGAAATATCTCTGTTTTTATAAAACCTAGCTGTGTTTTTTATCCCACTTGCTCGGAATACACCAAGCAAGCCGTAGAAAAATACGGCACCTTCAAAGGTTTTTATTTGGGATTTTTTAGAATTTTACGATGTCATCCATGGCAGAAAAAACACCTGGACCCTTTAAGGTGACTCTAATTTATTTTCATACCTGCCCCGTAGTAAATTTTGCTAAAAATTTCACTACGGGGTAGAATGAGGAAATGCATTATCTGTGGGATACTCTTCTATATAAGCCATTAATAAACGCCTTGGCCTTTTTGGTTTCTATTGTTCCCGGCGGAGACCTTGGTGTTGCCGTTATTTTTCTCACTATTTTAGTCAAGCTGGTTCTCTTCCCTTTTTCTCAAAAAGCCATTAAAAATCAGGCGGCGATGACTATGCTTGCCCCGGAACTTGAAAAAATAAAAAAAAGCGCGGCAAACAAAGAAGAACAAGCCAGATTGACTTTTGAACTTTACAAAAAACACAAAACCAACCCATTTTCAGGATGTCTTTTGGTTTTGGTTCAGATTCCCATTATTTTTGCTCTGTATTATGTTTTCTTGAAAGGTATAAATTTTGACAGCGAATCGCTATACTCTTTTATCCATGTCCCGGAAAAAATCAACGTGATTTTTCTTGGAGGGATTGACCTCGCTGGAAAAAGTTTTTTATTGGCGATTTTAGCTGGCGTGTCTCAGTATCTTCAGGCGTATTTTATGCCAAAACCAA
>MFTJ01000013.1:0-6497 GCA_001786805.1 Candidatus Nomurabacteria bacterium RIFCSPHIGHO2_01_FULL_39_10
TAAATGCATTCGAAAGCGATCCTAACTGTGCTCAACCGCAAATCGATGAATATGGTAAATCTCTTACTGCAAATAAATTCCGTTTCGTCTATCAGCTTGTTGGCAGCGAATATAAAGTCCAGATCCCAACTGGTGTCACTCCACTCTTACCATATGAAATTAAGAATAAAGACACGTTAATCAAAAAAGAAAGCGGCAAAGACAAAGAAACATTCACCCCAGACGAATTACTCCAAGTCAAATATGACCTTGCCGGCGTTCACGTTCATAACCTCGTTGGCCCCGCCGTATCAGGTACCAAAGGCTGCACCTATGACGTCTCCTCAAGTTCCTCAACTTCCCTAGGCTTGGATAAAAAAGGCGTTTCGGTTACAACTGAACTTCTCCTACCAGACGAATTCGGCAACTGTTATGGTGCAACCCAATTAGTCAAAGCTCCACCCGCCTATGGCCGAGCCAAACATACTCAAAATTTTGTCATCCAACTCCAACCAATTGCGGGGAAAATGATTAACACCATGCATGACGAATTCATGGCCGGTAATTGCGATCTCGTCCAATCCCAAGCCGAAAGCATCATCGCTCGTAAAATAAGTGACATCGAAGACGCCCAAGCATTATATTATTCTATTGCTTGTTTTGTATTGAAAGGAGAATATGGATGGGTAGCCAAATCCGGAAAAGAAGTCTGTGCCTACCTCAACACATTTTACCACCGTAAATATCTCATTCCCCCTGATAGTGAACCTTATCCTGTCACCGTCACCAACACCGCCGAATACCAAAAAATCCACAAATACTTAACAGAAGTAGACGCTAAAGCCGGCTGTGGGTACGGCACTGGTACAACACCAACCCCTGCATCCTCAAATACATTGTGTGGAAAAGCAGGAACTAAAACGGGATTTACTCAGCCTGGAGGTTGGGATAAATTTGTTTGTCGTGAAAAAGAAGCCACTGAATTTGTCACCTGTTATAGTTACGATAAATATACTAATAATGATAAAACCAAAGGCTGCCCCAGCAAACAACAATGTTGCCCACCAAAACCAGGCACAGGCAGTGGTTCTTCCGAAGTCGGTCAGAAATGTGGTGATCCAAGTGCAACGTTTAAATTTGGAATTAACCCAACTGGTTATACAGGTTCTGAAAAGCCAGCCAAATGGGATCAATACATTTGTCGTTTAGCATCTACATTCCCCGATGCACCAGGGAAAGATGGTAAATTCGACTTCAACAAAATGTGTTTTGCAGATTTAGGAAATTACAAAGTAAATAATCCTTCATTCAAATGCCCAGATATGATGGTCTGTTGCCCACCAGGCACCTCCTAATGATAATCAGTATCAATAACAAAAAAGAGTGCATTTAACATCATAACTTCAACTCCATTTGAAGTTATCAACAACCATGAATAAAAAAGCCTACGCCACCCTCGAAATACTAATCGTCCTCGTCGCCATAGTGATAACCAGCGCGTTAGTCCTCTTCTTAGTCAAACAAGGCGTCCTCACCGTGCAAAGTGATTCCAATCAACAAATCTTAAACGCCGAATTTATCCCTTATGAACGCCAAGGCTCTTTAGCAATTAAAGACTTCTCATTTTGCTCGTATGTTAACGAACAATATCAATGCCTCGAGCCGCAAACCACCTTCACACTCGGCGATGACGCCTATTTCCGCTTCACCGTCGACACAACCCCTTATTACGGCGACGTCATCATCATCGAAAACTACCGCATCCTCACAAATACCGGTAAAGTCATGCTCGATGTCGACTTGAAAAAAAACTTCCAATACGACGCATCTAGTGATCAAAAAATCGAATCCATATTCTTCAAAGACTACTTTAGTATCGGCAAAGGCATCCCTGACGGCCAATACACCTTAGAACTCAAAATCGAAAACCCTCTGCTCAACAAACAAACAACAATCAAAAAACCATTCCTCATTGAATAAATATAGTACTCCAACCAAATAATTCGGTGTTAAAAAGTTGGAGTACTATTCAGAAGTCCAAATGTAACACCTAATGAACAATTTGGACTTCTATAACTAAAGAACTAAACCACATGTCAAATAAAATAATATTTGTATTAATTCTCATCACACTCTTTTTCTCAATATCAATTATTGCAGAACCACAAAAAATATTGATCCTCGGCGACTCCCATTACGCCGGAACATATGGTCAGGAATTAGACAAACTCCTAACGCAATCCGGCAACACAATTGAAAGTTACGGCTGTGTATCTGCTCAACCAAGTTGGTATCTTAGTATTTCTCAAACCTGTAAAAAAAGCCAAGGCTCAACCATCTCAGGTGTAAAACAAGACTACGCCTCTCCTCAAATAGATAAACTTCTTGAAGATTTCAACCCTCAAATCATAATTATAAGTCTTGGTGGCAATCCTGCCGGACAAACTCCTTCCAGTTATTCCCAAACAACTTCTTCCCTCACCAAAAAAATAAAAGACCAAAATCGTAAATGCTACTGGATTGGTCCACCAGGCAAAACTGATTCAATAGAAGCCGCCGAACGTGACCTGCGTTATCAAGCAATCCAACAAGGCATAGGGAACAACTGTATTCTCATTGATTCACGTGAACTTGTCAAACTAAACAAAGATGAGATCCATTTTAGTGACACTACTCGTCCAACACAATGGGCGACATCCGTATTTAAAAAAATTGAAGAACTCACTCTTCCCTTCACCGGCCCGCCAATTTCCGCCTTGGAAACACAAGATGAAAAAAATGCCTATGCCGACTTTGATACAGAACCACAAATTGTTGAAGACGCATCAATCCCTCAAGAACCAACAACCTCTGGTTTTAATGCTAACAATCAACAAAGCGCCGCCACTGCAAAAACAATCTCAACACAATCCTTTTGCGACAACCCTAAACGTTGCCAAAACATCGATGAAGTATGGTACAAACGTATTGGCATCTACATCAACCCTCTCTTCGCAGAACTAATCTGGGATCCTAGAACAAATAGTTGGAAAACTTTCCAAGAAATCTACGCTCCTCCTCAACCTCAAGCATTCCCCTCACAACAAACCCTCCCTTCAACAACCCTTCTTCCCATAGATGAAAGCACGTTATCCAAAAAAATACTTCAAGAAAAAGCCCAACAAAAATATGACGACGCTTTCTACGCCAAAGTCAATCAGATTGCCACAAACTTAAACACCAAACCAGAATATCTTATCGCCGTCATGCGCTTTGAAACCGGCGGCACATTCGATCCATGTAAAAAAAGTAAATGGAGTTCTGCTACCGGTCTGATTCAATTTCTAAAATCAACCGCCATCCGTTTAGCCACAACAACCGATCAATTATGCACAATGACCCAAGTACAGCAACTCGACTACGTCGAAAAATACTTCAAGCAATTCAAACACAAAATCCGTCCAAATAATTTAGGCGACATCGCCATGGCCGTCTTCTGGCCAAGAGCCATCAACCAACCTGATGATTATGTCCTCTTCAAACAAGGCACGGGCGCCTACAACTCAAATAAAGCCCTTGATCGTGATAACAACGGTGAAATAACCAGAGCAGAATATCTTAATTTGGTAATTAAACGAATGTAATACAAATGAAACAGCACTATCTAATATCAATCGTACTCTTTATTCTAATATGTTCATTACTCTCTCTAGCCCTCACCCAAGAAGACTACGACGAAGGTGACGATGTCGAAATCGAAGAACCACTCTCTCAGGGTTTTGATAATCCTAATCAACAGAACGCCGATTCCGCAAAAAAAATATTCACTCAATCATTCTGCGACAACCCTCAACGCTGCCAAAACATCGACGAAGTGTGGTTCAAACGCATCGGCATCTACATCAACCCACTCTTCGCCCAACAAATCTGGGATCCTAAAACCAACAGCTGGAAAACATTCCAAGAAGTCTACGCACCTCCAATCCCTCAAAGCTTCCCTCCCTCAACAACCACCCCTTCCTCATTTAGCAATCACATCAAATTCCCCGGGTCCGGTAAATGTTTCGAACTCGCTCTCTCTGCAAATAAAGAAGAAGCCCAAACAAAAATCGTCTCTGTACAATTCCAAGGCCACACCATTCAAGTCAATAAACTCATCAAACCATTAATTGAAAAGATAAATTCCGAAATTACTGCAGCAAACATACCGAAAAGTACGTTTACATTTACATCAGTCCAAACAGGCAAATGGCGCTGTGTTCGCTCACCAAAAGTAACCATTGTAGATCCAACAACCTGTCTAACCACCAAAGGCAAAATCGCACGCAGCAAACACAGCTATCAAGTCGCAATAGATATCAACCCTTCCGAAAACGAATTTTGTACACTTGGTCCAAATAATCAATACTATCACAACGGAAAAGTATGTCAGCCGACAATCCCTCAAAAAGTAATTGACATCTTCAAAACAAACGACTTCCGCTGGGGTGGCGATTGGAGTGGCGCCAAAGACTACATGCACTTCGAATGGAAAGGACATCTAGGTGATTTTGATAATGATCCCGCAACAATAGAACAATGTGGAACAAGTGCCAGTACAACTGTAAGTACAACCCCTCCTCCTCCACCCTCTGGCAACATCAAATTTAGTTTCGCCGTCATCTCTGATACACCCGATGGAGATTGTTCAGATCCCGGCAGTTCCGCAACAAATCCTATAACCCAAGGCGAACCCACAAGCAAAGCAATGAAATTCATCAACACAAAAAATCCTGCTTTTGTAATCAGCGCCGGTGATTTAACATCTGGAGAATGTTCTGCAAACAATAAAAAAGTCGGTCAAAGTCTAGCCATCGATCAATTAAACGAATTCAAAAATGTATTTTTAAAAGATCTTCAAGTCCCTTTCGTCCCTCTCGCCGGCAATCACGATTTCTTTAAATCCACTTCACCAAATGTATGGTACACATTCTGGGACGAACAAACTTCTTCTTTACTTTCGGCATATAATTCTCGTCAGAAATGCGGTTCATCTACCGTTTCCGGAAACAATCTCGTTTCTCGTTTCGAATACAACGGCAAAGGATTCGTTCTTATCAATCCAGGTTACATCGGTCACACCTACGGCTTACCTCAACAAGAATTAGATTGCATCAACAAACTTGCACAACCAGGTGATTTCGTTTTCCGTCACGTCAGTCCATTTGGTGTGTCATGTGAAGTAAAAAATCCCTCTACCTGCGGAAGAAGTGTAATCAACCCCAGTGGTGATGTAAAAGAAGTCGAAAAATTACCTCAACTATTAAAACAAAAAAATATCGCTGCATTATATTCCGGCCACACCCATGCATTCTATAAAGGCACATGTGATAATCTCCCTTTCATCAACACCGGAACATTAGGCACAAGAGCTGAAGAATTTGTTCGCGGCTGGTCATCAGCAGACGCTCGTTCCGCATTTGTCTGGGTTGACGTTTATGAAACTGGAACAAAAAATACCATTTACATTTACAACAAAGCCACACAAAAATTTGAAATAAATACAAAACCATTCCCTACTGAAATAATCACAACTAAATTTTCTAATCCTGATCGAAAAGTTGACGAAGGAATCCTCGCCACATGTAAATCTAATCTTCCCTAATTAACTCTTCCTCTTCTCCTCTTTATCATTATCCCCTCTATTCTGCTCAATCAACTCCTCAAGTGTTCGCATCATATCCTCTGGATAATCAATATCCGCAAGTTCAAACGCATTCTCCGCATCCGAACCACGTAAATAAATCGTCCCATACCCAAGTAACCGCTGCAACCGCCCTTGACGTAAATTAATATCCGTTGCAAACCCAAGTGGCCTAAAATATACATTTTGCCGTGTCTGCTGCACAATTCCTTTCGTAATAATAATCTTGGTTGGCAAAATGATATATCGCGTCATTAATCGTGAAATCTCCGCTGAAACAATCGCAAAAATTCCTAATATTGCCATCCCCTCTAGAATATATACTGGACCTGCAAAACTCATAAAAAATAACACAACCGCCCCAACAAACAACAGCCCCCCACAAATATACTCCGTAAGATACGCCTTGCGCGACTTACGCAACTTGTACAATACTTTTTCCTCTTTTTCTGAACTCATTTTATACTACAAAGTCAAAAATCTTTATATATTTAACGCACTAAATTATAATATCTTATATTTAAATGCGTTAAATATATATGACGGCACTATTTTGTGGATTAATAAGTGCCGTCAGTGTATAGTTTACGCCAAAAACAACTCAATGCCAGAATTACCCGAAGTCGAAACCGTCGTTCGCCAACTCCAATCAAAAATTCTCAACAAAACCATCACCTCAATTAAATCCTACGATTCTCTAGTCGTCGATCCAAAACTTAAAATCCTCAAAAATCAAACGATAACCAACATAACCCGCCGTGCCAAATACATTCTCGTAACCCTCAACAATCATAATACCATCCTCATCCACTTGCGCATGACCGGTCATTTCTACTACCTCTCAACAAAAACAGAC
>MFTJ01000013.1:6518-17816 GCA_001786805.1 Candidatus Nomurabacteria bacterium RIFCSPHIGHO2_01_FULL_39_10
AACAGACACAACCCAACCCTACCAAAAATACCGCGCCGCCCAATTCCACTTCACCGACAACACCTCGCTTACATTTAACGCCATCCGCCGCTTTGAACGCCTGCAACTCCTCACAAAAAATCAACTCAACTTCACCCTCTCTAAACTCGGTCCCGAACCTTTAGACCCCTCTTTCACCTCACAAAAATTCCACCTCCTCTTAAAACAAGCCCCCTCCTCAATTATCAAAACAAAATTATTAGACCAAACATTCATCGCAGGCATCGGCAACATCTACGCCCAAGAAGCCCTTTATCATTCAAAAATCCACCCCACAAAAAAGATCAAAGACATCCCAAAATCAAAACTCACCCTGCTCCACCACGCCATACAAACCACCCTACAACAATCCATCGATCGTGGCGGCACAACAGTTAACAACTACGCACATCTGGATGGCAAAGGCGACTTCCAAGACCTCTTAGCCGTCTATCAAAAAGACCATTGCCCTAAAAAACACCCTCTCAGCCACCTCACTCAAAACGGCAGAAGCACTTATTACTGCCCAGTTTGCCAGAAATAACGTTAAACGCACTCTTTCTCTTGTTAAATGCACTCAAGTAACTACTTAAAAATGAAATCGAAACATTTATTAATCATTCAAGTATTCTAAACCCTATGTTCAAAAAACTACTTGAAAAATTAAAATCTAAGTCAGCATCAAAACCAACCCCTGCTTCAACTCCCACAAAAGTTTCAAAGCCAAAACCCGCAAAATCATCAAAAAAAGCCTATCCTAATCGCTTTCTTAAATTCTATCATGAAAACAAAGGTCGTGTCAATAAAAACCGCCGCAGCATGTACACCGAACACCGTAAAGCCGGCTTATGTGTCCGTTGCACCAAAAAATCAGCTCCCGGCATCGTCTTCTGTTCCTATCACCAACAGAAACAGAATAAGTATAATAAGATTGCCCGAAGTTAAAACTATTTTTATTTTCTTAAAAATTATACAAAACGTCCGTCCTTTATCTCAATAGGTTTAGTTTTCGGAAACTTTTTTCCTTCTCCGCTCATCAGTTCCCTACCTAATCGTTTCATTTTCCGCTCATATTTCTGTCTCTCATCAGGCGTCATCGCCGCCAACTTCTCATTCATCGCTCGAACAATTGGGTCATATAATCCTTCAAATACTTCTTCCACTTTTTTACACTTCTCCTCAACTCCTTTCAATGTATTTCCAACATACTTCATGTCAACATGTATGCCATATACATATTCCGCGGGTCCCCCTATAACTCCTGGTCCCCCTAAAGATCGTGAATGATCATACTCAGAAACAATAATCTCCATCTCTGACGCATGTAAATTGTAACCAATAATTTTTTCATTTGGATGATTTGCAGAAAATGGTACGAGTTCTTCACGCAATCTCCCTAGAAATAGATACACAATTCTCTTCTCAGAACATTCTTTATCAATTATAATACCTTTCTGTTCCAAAGAATCCAATAAAACATCAAGCGATTGATCCGCCACCTTCACCTGTGTTGTATTTCCGCCCACATGAGTCATTTCGCTAGATTCAATTGTAAACTGTGCCGTAACTTTATATTCAGTAACCATACAAAAATAATAATCTCATAATATATAAATGTTTATTTACTAAAAACATACTATGCTTCCTGTTTTATATATTCACTTCCCAACATCCTTTACTTTCCCAAAATTAAACACCTCACCGCGACTCACAACAAACACCTCAAACTCACTAATCTTCTCCAAAAACGGACTTAATACTTCTTCTTTTAACACATCTGTACCTTCAAGCAGCGGATTAAACGACGGCACGGCAATAATCTCTAATCCCTTTCGTAATCCCCCTCGATTCCATTTCCCTTTCAAAAAACATTTGTATTTCTCCTTCTTTCCCCCCTCACGAATCATAATCGCCGGATGCTCATGCCCAATAATAATTCGCTTCACATCCTTCAACCTCTCTTTTTCAACCAACTCATCCCCATGTACAATCAACGTTTCACCAATTCTATACTCTGTCACCATTCTAACCCCTCGCAACCCCACAATCGGCTGCAATATCGGATCATGATTCCCTCGCACAATAATAATTTCCATCTTTAGCTTCTGCAAAAAATCAATCACCTCAAGCACCTCTCTCCATTCGCCGCGTAACACCCGCCCAAACTCATGTTTCACATCCCCATTCAACAACACCATAACCGGTTTTACTCGCTCAATCATCTCCGTAAGCAACCGAATAATCTCTTTCGTTTGAAATCTCGGCACCAAAATCCCTTTCTGCTGCAACGCCTCCTCATACCCAATATGCAAATCATTAATCACCAGAAGCTTTTCATCACGTATAAATAGCCCCGTCCCAATAATCTCTATGCCTTTGCTAATTTCCATTCTTACACCATAGCTAATGTGTGAAACATTCAAATATAATTTCTCACATTTGCTTATTAGTAACTGTGAACAAATGTTCAAAAATAATTCACAGTTACTATAAATCAAAAGAAATATTTATAAATCAATTGCCTGTTTTATCACTTAAATGCCCCAGTGGCTCAGCGGTTAGAGCAGTCGGCTGTTATCAACCAGAAAGAAACCGACAGGTCACCAGACTATCTTAAACCTAATATCTAAGATAAGGTGAATTCAAATCTGGTCTGGGGCGCTTACAGGGGAGGGGAATTTATTCTCCTCTCCTTCAATATTTTTATTCTTTCATTAATATCTGTTCCCCTTGAAAGTGAACCTGTTTCTTTCCAAACCGCATATCTTGTTAAAGTATTATAGCTTGAAAATCCAACAATGTTCATCCACTTTTCTAGATTTTTCTTGCCATTTATATCAATTTGATGGCTAATTATTTTTGTTTCATTTCTTTTTCTATGCATTGTTCCAGAATAAAATATAAATCCCAACTCTTGTAATAGAATCTTAACTGATTCATGTAAGTTCTTGCTATAAGTAACATAATTAATACGAGGATAAACTTCTCTGTGGAAAGTAAGGCTAAAATCAGTATCAGCCAATCCTCTCAAAAAATGAGCTTTTATTTCTAATGAAGAATTTTTGATAATTTGTGGGATATCAATATCTCTTTTAGGACTTAATGGAATGCCGCAACAATTTTCAAGAAAAGTAACTATCGCTTTCGAATAAATGTATATTGTTATCGTTCCTTGAGTTACTTTTTTCGGTGTTACTTCTTTATTAAAAAGACATTTAATCAATGGTTTTAATACTTCTTCATATTGCAATATTTCATTAATAGCATGCCCATCATATGATAATCTATAATCTACTGTACTTCCTCTTCGTAGTATAGTCATAAATCCATCTCCTACATGAAATCCTAAAAAATAAGCCAATTCTTCCGTTAAATATTCTGGTACTTTAATACCTAATCTAATATCATTTCTACTAAATTCCACTTGTGACAAATCAAATGTATGTTGATTCATGCTTTTAATAGTAGAACTAATCCTATATAAACCCTATCCGCAAGTGTCCAGTGACCAGTGGCTTTCAAATCTGGCCCCGGGCGCTCTTTTTATTTTTCTACCAATCTCCTGAAATCTAAATCGCGTGGCTTCCACAGAACGCCTCACTTGACCATCTCGCCTAGGATACTGACTGCCTAAGATATTGGCAGCGAAAGATTTATAAATAGTAATCACTTTTAAGTAACAATGAGTAACTCCCTCCGCGATCTCTATCCTAAAGGCTTAAATGTTGGTGCTATCTGGAATAAGTTTCATTTTCTCCACCCCGATTTCTTGCCATTCAACCATCCTGATTATTTGCTTAATTCGTACTTGTTCCCAAATCAAGTAAAAAATACTTTTTTCTCACCCTCAACCCCTATAGCTGAAGTCGAACAAGAGTTTTATCACGCCATGAATCGCGGTATACACGCTCTCAACACGTTAGTAGAACAACATCTCCCTGATTTAAGCGATATGCTCTGCATCAAAGAAGTAGACTCTCCTCCCGATCTCAGCACGTTTATCGCTCAAACAAAACAACTCGTAACTCAAACAGATCATACTCACGATGCGTACCAAAAAATGATCGCCTATAAAAAAATGCAAGCATTAGAATTAGCCTATCAAGTGCTTATGATAGACATGGATAGTGATGTTCAAGCTTCCTTATTTCATTACCCCGTTCTATGGAGTGGCTTTTCCGCACTGCTCGGAATTACAAACAAAGAAAAAACAGCTCGCGAAGATTTTCCCTATGCTTGGCCAACTTCCGCCAATGTTTCTCTCTATGGAACAGAAGAAAAACCATTTCGTTCCCGCGTTAAATATCTTGATGAACAGGGTCATGTCAAATACAGTTCCATTTTAGTCAAACTCCTGCGCAAGAAAATGTTTGTCAACTCTCTACATGATAATGCCGGCGTAGAATTAATTGTTTCAACAGAAGAACAACGTCAAAACTTAGTCCGTTATTTCAGAGAAAGTAAAGTCATCCCTAAACTTGCGGACTTTGAAGAGCGACAGCCGGGTACACCAAGCACCAATACCACTTCAAGTCCTGATTATGCCTACACCAAATTCAGTTTTCGTCTTCCCGTACCTGTAGCATATATTCCCAATCATCCTTTAGAGCATAACATTCACCAACGTGTTCCCACTGAAGTGCAGATTTTAACCATTGAAGATCACAACCGTCGTGAACAAAGCGCAACCGCCCGCCATCAAGAATACAAACACCGTCAATTCATGGACGTGTTTCCTGCTCTCTTTCCCAGTAAGATTTTTGCCCCCGTAATTCAAAAAAATATTCAGATTCAAAAGAATAAAGAGAGACAGCAAGAGCGTTAATCATTTCCCAAACCCCATCTCATAAACCTCAGAAGCAATCCTCTCCATCAACTCCATATCCTCACACTTCTTAAACACCAATTCGCCATACTGATGCACAATAACCTCAATTCCAGAAATAGAAATAACTAATACTATTGGCGTCTCCAACACCACTGTAAACTTTCGCGCAATTTTTTTCAAATCCAACACACCCTGCTTTCGCAGCTTAGCACTATACGCCGCACGCGTTTTACATTTGCCAAGTGTGAAATCAATCATTCTCCCTAAAACTCAATTTTTCTTTATAAACTTATTCACGTCAAAAAACGCAACATTTATATACTCAAAAACTTTCATTAGACTATTCAAAAGAGGTGGTATAGGGTATGGCATCAAAAAGAGTAACCGCAACAGTAGAACTTCATCGTCTAGCACATTACGCATTTTTAGCAGGTTTATTAGTCGCAATCATCGCCGCAGGCTTTCGTTCCTATATTGAACCACAAATTCTTGTTACAACATTAGTCATTTTAGGTTCATTAGTTGGCGCATTCAACTTAACTGCGAAAGAAACAATCCCTTTTTTAGTCGCATCAATTGCGTTAATGCTAGCTGGAATAGTTAACTTAGGTCTAATTCCTATAATCGGTCAATTCTTAAGATCTGCATTACAAAACATCGTCGTGTTCGTCGTACCTGGCGCAATTTTGCTTGGCATGAAAACCATCTGGAAATTAGCACGAGATTAAACAGTTTCAAGCTTTTTTTTAATCTTTTTCAACGTTTTAAACCATTTTTTAGCTTCTAATCTTCTCATTCAAAACCCTTAAAAACCCCTTCTTTTTCCTTCCCTCTAATCCGAACATAAGGATCAAAAAAAGAGGCGAAAACGTGAACAAAAAAACCATGGACTGTCCGCATTGTAAATACCGTTTCACCTCTGTTTCCTTTATGGGCGTCAGCGGAATCTATTGCCCCTATTGTAATAGTAGAATTAAAACGTAATTTTTTTTGCAAAAAATTCCAAAATCGGTAACTTTCATTAGTTAATCAAACCCTTTCTATAAAATTGACCAAATATATATTTCCAATTTTTCTCTTTGCCATCTAAAATATCTAGTGTTATTCTCTCCCCTACTTTATCTACTCTCCCTTCTTTGAACAGAGTTACTTTTTCCACTTGATATCGTACTGGTTGCTTGATGAGTATCTCAACTCCTTGAAAAGAAAGTAAGAACGGCAGCGTGATTAACTGATTATTATATATCTTCAACGCATTACCTTTATCGTCTTGTATCCGCAACGCACTATACATATTCTGATTTGAAGAAGCATCTATCACAAAGTCTCTGCAAATCTCCACAACAGCCCCTTCTATACTTTTTTCAATAACTGCGACTTCTGTATGACCAAACAACTCTTGCAAATTTGGAACATAACCCTTTTGTTCAAAAGAATGAGGTGTTGCACATCCAAACTCATACTTCAATCCTAACGTTTCCACCTCTATATGTTCAAGACACATTATTCTTTCAATTCTTTGGTCAATGTATGGTGCAATTACAAAAGTAGATTGAACCTGTGAATGGATTAAGTTATCTCTCTGTTTTTCTGAAAGACGATACGGCAAAAAACGAATCGGTTCATCTTGCTTCTTATGTTCTATCTCAAACACAGTACAATTTTCAATTAATGTATGCCACGAGTTACTCTGTTGGAGATCTTTAATTTTCCCCTCCAAAGAGAATTTATCTATTAAATCTGTCATTTCAAATAATGTAAGTGGGACGTTTTTAAACGTTATGGGTCACAGAATCTAAAAATACTAACTACTCTACCCCATCCTCTCATCAATTTCCTTCGCAACCAAATCCAACTCTTCTAGCATCACCTCTACATCACGTCGAATATCTTTCACAAGCGACTGCAACGTCGCCTCACGCAGTATATATCCTTCTTTCTCATGCACCACAATACCTGTTTCCATCAACTTAGTAAGATGATGCACAACTGTTCCTCGACTCAATTTCAAATGCTCTGCAATATTATCCGACGTTAACGCCTCATTTCGTCGCGCTTTCTTCACAAGTGTAATAAACACGCGAAAACAACTGCTATCTTTATCACGCAACCCAAATAACCCTAAAGAATTTCCAACCCACTGCAACTCCTGATTAATATTCTCTGTCTTTACTCTGCGTACTTTAATCATCATTACTTTTTGTGTCATATCTCTAGCTAATATCCTCTGTTTATTTAAACTTTTGCCAAATTTTCCATAAGCTTTATATATAAGTTCAATTTTAGGGCTTCTACGTTGACCTGAAGTCAACAGAACTATTTAAACTTTAATCAAAGAACCACTTAAAACCATGGCAAAACCCACTGAATCTGAACAAATCGAACCCGTAAGCGAAGAACCACAAGACACACCAACCCCCTCACCAACCGAACCAGTCGATCCACTAACTCTGATGACCGAACTTGCCAAACGTACTCAAGCAACCTTCGAAAACTACCGCAAACAAACTGAAAAACGTATCGAAGACATCCGTCAATTCGCGTCAAAAGACTGCATCATGCAGCTCCTACCTATTATAGACAACTTCAAACTCGCCATTGACACCGCAAAAAAAACTCCACAACAAAATTCACCAAATTCAAATCAAGAATTACTCAAAGGCATCGAATTGATCTACACGCAACTTCATGAATTGTTAGAAAACAACAATGTCAAACCAATTGAAACAGTAGGTCAGAAATTTAACCCTCATTTACATGAAGCATTGATGAAAACACCATCCGACTTACCTGAAAATACGATCATCGAAGAATTTCAACGTGGATATATAATGCACGATCGCGTCATTCGCACTGCAAGAGTAAAAATAAGTTCAGGAAAAAAAGTATAAAAAATAATAAACATAAACCAGAAAAAAAATAACAGAAAAAATAAAACAGAATAAAATAAATAAAACATTGTGAGGAAAAAAATGGAAAACACAACTCCAAAAACATCAACCCAAACCCCAATCAAAGAAATAAATTATGTATTAACCGCCCAAGAAGCTCAAAAAATAAAAATATTAGTCGCCAAAGAAATAAAAAAATTTCAACAACGTATAATTGAATTAGAATCTGAAAACATCATGCTAAAACAACAATTAGGTGTAACCAGTGATGAACCTTCAACCAGAGAAGAATTTACCGAACAAAACCCTATTGTTGGATAATAAAAAATAAAAACAAAAAAATAATAAAAATAATAAAAAATAAAAAAAATACATTTAAACGGAGGAATATAACATGTCAAACAACAAAGTATCAGGAGCAACTATCGGAATCGATTTAGGAACCACATTTTCCGCAATGGCAGTAATGGAAGCGGGTAAATCTACAATCATTGCCAACGCCGAAGGCACACGCACAACTCCAAGTATCGTGCACATCAAAGATAAAGAGATCATCGTCGGTCAAATTGCGCGCAATCAAGCAATCATCGACCCATCTCACACCGTGAGATCCATCAAACGAAAAATGGGTTCAAATGAAAAAGTCGAAATCGACGGCAAAGCCTACAGTCCAGAACAAATCTCTGCCATGATCTTACAAAAATTAAAACGGGATGCAGAAGCCTATCTCGGTCAGCCTGTTATGAATGCTGTCATTACCGTCCCTGCATACTTTAACGACTCCCAGCGTCAAGCAACCAAAAACGCCGGAGAAATTGCCGGCTTAAACGTCTTACGAATTATCAACGAACCAACTGCTGCATCATTAGCATATGGCCTAGATAAACAACAACAAGCTCATACAATCCTAGTTTTCGACTTTGGTGGCGGAACATTTGACGTCTCCATTTTAGAATTAGGCGATGGTATCTTTGAAGTAAAATCAACCTCTGGAGACAACTTTTTAGGGGGAGATGACGTTGACGAAATCATCATGAATCACGTTATCGGCAATTTCAAAAAATCTACCGGCATCAACCTAAACAACGATGCAACTGCCATGCAGCGTTTGAAAGAAGAGTGTGAAAAAGCAAAAATTGAATTATCAAATAAAACAAAAGTGGACATTAGTATACCTTTCATCACTGCTGACCAAAACGGTCCTAAACACTTGAAAGAAGAACTCACTCGCGCAAAATTTGAAGAATTAATTGCACCAATTATCAAACGTCTTGAAACACCGGTTAAAAACGCATTAAAAGACGCCAACATGACTCAAAATGACATCCATAAAGTCATCTTTGTCGGTGGTTCCACTCGAATTCCTGCCGTCCAAGAATTAGTCAAACGCTTAACTGGAAAAGAAGGAGACAAATCTGTCAATCCTGACGAAGCCGTCGCCGTTGGCGCAGCCATTCAAGCAGGAGTCTTAGCCGGAGAAATTAAAGACGTCTTATTACTTGACGTTACCCCTTTAAGTTTGGGAATTGAAACCCTTGGTGGAGTTATAACAAAATTAATCGAACGTAATACCACTGTGCCAACCAAAAAATCCCAAATATTTAGTACTGCCGCAGACAATCAAACGGCAGTAACTATTCGTGTCGGCCAAGGTGAACGTCCGATGTTTAACGACAATAAACAACTCGGTCAGTTTGACTTAATGGGTATACCTCCTGCACCTCGAGGTGTTCCGCAAGTCGAAGTAACCTTTGATATCGACGCAAACGGTATTGTCCACGTCTCTGCTAAAGATCTTGGAACCGGTAAAGAACAAAAAATCCAAATTACCGGATCAGGCAACTTAAATAAAGATGAAGTAGCACGAATGACTGAAGAAGCGAAAAAGCACGAAGCCGAAGATCAAAAAATCCGTGAAAAAATTGACGCCCAGAACAACGCAGATTCCGTCGCCTACCAAACCAGAAAAGTCTTGGAAGAGCACAAAGACAAAGTGGATGCTGCAACCAAAGAAAAAATAGAAGCAAAAATTAAAGATTTAGAAGATTCGCGCAACACCGCTGATGCCGCCGAACTAACCAAAAAAATCGAAGAACTAAACAAATTAGTTCAAGAGATTGGCACCAAAATCTACGCAGACGCCGCCGCAAAGTCGAGCGCGGAAAAGAAAGCCGAAGATGCCAAAGCCGGCAAGAAAGCTGCAGGATTAGATGACGACAACATCGTTGATGCTGACTTCAAAGAGAAAAAATAAAAAGAGATTTATTTTTTTACTTTTTATTTATTTTTTAATTATTTTTTAATAAATACATTGAAGAGTAACACCATGGACATACCAACCATCAAAGAATGTGAAGAACTATTCAATCAATACAAAGTTCCTGGTACTGTCAAAGCCCATTGTCATGCCGTCTTTAAAGTCGCTTCATTTCTCGCAGAAGAATTACAAAAAAAATCATACCCTCTCAACCCCCAAATCATTAAACCATTCGCTCTTCTCCATGACTTCATGAAAGCTGTCGTCTTGGAACGCTTAACCGACCCCCCCTATAATTATCAACCAACAGGAGAAGAAATAGAAATGCATAAACATCTCAGAATAACCTACCCCAACATGTCTGAAACAAAAGTAACCGCACTCATCCTCAAAGACAAATACCCTGAATTTGCTAGACTTTTTCTTGAATTAGATGAACTTACCAGAAACCCTAACGAAAAAGTATCTGAAGAAGCCAAATTTATTCATTACGTCGATTGGCGCGTGCTGCATAACAAAGTCGTTCCTATGCAAGAGCGCCTCGATTATATCTACAACCGCTACGGCAACTGGATCAAAAAAAGAAATATAGATTGGGAAGCAACCAAACAAGAGCAATTCGCCTACGAACAGAAGCTTTTTAAGCACCTCCCATTTAAACCCGATGAATTACATCTTCATGTTAAATTATCATAACTCGTTAAAAAACAAAAAAAATAAAAAAATAAAGTCCTAATTTCAAAATAATAAAATAACAAATAAAAAAAAATCTAAACCATGGCCGAAAAAGACTATTACAACAAACTTGGTGTAGCTAAATCCGCAACCAAAGAGGACATCAAAAAAGCATACAAAAAGCTCGCCATGCAGTTCCATCCCGATCGCGCACCAGACGATAAAAAGAAAGAATACGAAGAAAAATTCAAAGAAATATCTGAAGCCGCGTCCGTTCTTGGCGACGACAAAAAACGACAGCAATATGACCAATTTGGCAGCTCTGCCTTCTCCGGAGGCGGCGCTGGTGGTGCCGGTGGTTCCGGCTTCGAAGGCTATGACTTTTCTGACATCATGTCCCATTTCCGCTCCGGTGCTTTTGGCAGTAGTGATGATATTTTCGACCACATCTTTGGTGGTGGTTCATCAGGCAGTGGACGAAGCAGTCGTGCCCATCGCGGTGCCGATTTGTTATATGAACTAGAAATCACATTAGAAGACGCCGCAAAAAACACTAAAAAAAATATCGAACTCAATAAACTCGAACGCTGTAGCGAATGTAGTGGCAAAGGAGCAGCCAAATTTGAAAA
>MFTJ01000014.1:0-3189 GCA_001786805.1 Candidatus Nomurabacteria bacterium RIFCSPHIGHO2_01_FULL_39_10
GAGAAAGTTCTGCTTATCCGTAGGTCTGCTCCAACCTGGTGATTCGCGTGACGTCGTCGTTGACGTCTTTCACACCCTGCTCAAAGCCAAAGGAAGACGAGAAGAATTGCATTCAGAAGAGATCAAAAATAAAGTGATGGAAAGCCGTAAGCAATTGGGAATTCCCATGTTAGGCATCGCCTCCTCCAACATCCGCCGCCAATTAAAACGCTTAAAAGACCTCTACCTAATCGAAACCAACGCCAACTTATATCGCGTCACCGAATTTAGCCATATCTCAGAGATTTTTGAAGAAAAAGTGCATAACTTCATCTTAAGTTCCGTCATGTCAAGAGTACGTGATTACGTCCAAAAAATTGACGAAGAATTTCCGGCTGGAAAACATATTCCTAAACCACAACTGCATTCAACCACTCCTGCAAATTCCACTGACTCTTCAATCGACACCGCACGAGTTCGTTTTCCATCAGAATTTATCGTTATGGCCAAAAGTGCGTATCGAAAAAGGGAGTAAATAGACAACAGGTGATATATTCTAATTTAACCTATATTTCTGAGTTGCCAAATCATTAAAAAGTGAGAGAATCGGTCAGGTGTTAGAGTGATTTTTTATGCCATTTGATCTACAAATTCAACGAACATATTTAGAAAAGAAATTAGCAGCATTTGAAGCAGTGAAAGACATTAAACCAATTGCGGCATTGCATGATGATTTTTCTGGAGTAGAATTTGGAGTTATCAGTTCTGCACAAGGAATTGAGCAAATTATTGATGATAACCAAATTATCATGATCTCAGGAGCCCAATTTGGCGATGAAGCAAAAGGTAAATGGGGAAATGCTTTCTCAAAAAAAGTACATAAAGCGGTACGCGCAAATTCTGGCACAAATACTGGTCGCACGATTTGTTATAATGGCGAAAAATTAAGTTTTCATTTAACTCCAACAGCTTTAATCGAAGGAATACCCTCTTTTATTGGCGCTGAAACTGTTGCGGATCCGATTAGTTTTGAGCAAGAAGAGTTAGAATTATTACGTGAGAAGGGTATATCGTATGATACACTAGCGATTGGCAACATATTTATTACAACACCCTATCATCGCATTATAGATGTATTGGGTAGTGCATTGAATGCGTCTACGGGAGTGGGTATTTCTCCCACACATAAATCTATCAAAGCTAAAACCTGTCCACGGTTAGATGATTTGTGTAATGATGAAGGGAGATTACGTCGTGTTCTTGCAAAAGATTATAAAAATTATGTTGGATTTATAGCAGCAGAAGGATTGTCATTTGGCAATATAATATATCAACTTTCAGAATTACAACAGAAGAATAAACGAATTGTTCCAGATCATGTGTTAGCGTTTGCGCAGGCTCAGAATCAATTAGATTTTTTAGTTGATTTATATACTCAACGTGTAGCCAAGAATCCCAATTTTCCCAAACGGGTTGATGTAGGGTATGAAGTGCAACAGGCGTTGAAACAAGGAGAGAAAATTCTCATTGAAGTTACGCAAAGTCATCTGTTGAGCAATTCCCGTCAGCAAGGCTACCGCTATTCCACGTCGGCTGATGTGACGGCACTTGGCGCGTTAGCGTCTTTAGGCGTATCGCCTCTAAAATATAAAACGATAGTGATTAATGTGAATAAATTTCCTGGATCGTCACGCGTAGGTCCAGGAGATATTCCAGGGTCGTTTGTGGCACAAAATCATTTTGCCGAAAGTGGAGTTACGTCGTTGAAGCAGTTGGGTGATGCGTGTATTAATTTTGAGGCGATTTGTGATGTATATTTTAATTCAGTGCAAAAGAATGGTATTTTAGAACCAGTGCAATATGCGGATGTGACAGGGACATATGAAATTGGCGAAGCGATGGCGATTTCAAATGCGCGCACATTTGATGAAAAAGGCGCAACGACAGGGAAACCGCGAATCACAGGATTGTTTGATTGTGTACTTGGTAAATTTGTGGCAGATGAGCAAGGGCCGTATACAGTTATTTCATGCATGGATCGAGGTTCGCTTTGTGATAAGGTGGGACTCGTTGTGGGGTATGTAGTGTCATTGCCTTCTGGATTAGAGAAAATAGATTGTAATGGGGAGTTGTATCGAACGGGTAAAGTAATTATGCCAGGTGATAGAGTGCCAACAAGTGACGTATTGCAGTATTGTGTGCCTATAATAAAAGTAATGGACGGCTGGAAAAATACCACTCTCAGCCAACTTCAACCAGGGGAAAAATTACCCCTTCCTGTATCACAAGTACTCGCAGCCATCGAACACTACACTGGTTTTAAAGTCCTCGCCATCGGTACAGGTCCACAAACAAACCAAGCATTATATTTGAAACAATAATTTTTTTCAAAAAAAAGAAACGTCTCACAAAAATCATTCTAAAAACCACTTACTTAAAAAATAATCTAAACAAAAATAAATTAAAAAATATAATTAATTAAATAATATCCTCTTCTGCAACCACTAAAAAGTCACCAGTTGCAATCACAGCCGAAAACGGAATCAATACTTGCCCTTCTTTCGTTCGTTCCAACTCCATTCGCTCAGTATACGTTGTGGGATTGCGTAATACAATATGAATCAATTCTCCCGAACCAACTTCAAAAATCATATCTCCAACTTCACCAAACTTCTTACCTGATTTGGATACTACTGTTTTACCTAGTAATTCTCTAGAATAGAGCTTGTCTTTTTCTGCCATAATGAATCTTACCTCGTTTTTTTTGTTATAAACCTAATACTCTTGCGGAGGAGAAAATGACTATATAAAGTTTACGGTAGTGGATTAGTTATAGTGGTGTTTATATATCAAATAGCCACCTTAATCTAAGACTTCGCCGCATACGCCCGCACATATTCACTTATAAACTTCGAATTCCATTCCGCCTCCACAAGATGCGCAATAATCCGCTCCTCAGACATCCCTTGTTCCAGCGATCGCTCAATAAATGCTCTCAATTCCTGTAATTTCTCTTCCGTAACAAAATCACCATACACATTTTTAAGATTATACACCGCCAAAGCACGACCAAACGCAAGCGTACACTCTCTTTCCAGCCAAGACCCTTGTTCACAAGCCGCCCGAATAATTATCTCGTGCGACGCACCAGACGCAAGCATTGTTCGCATCCATCGCTCTAATTCGGTAAGCGGACGCGATGTTTTTTCA
>MFTJ01000014.1:3223-10717 GCA_001786805.1 Candidatus Nomurabacteria bacterium RIFCSPHIGHO2_01_FULL_39_10
CCTTTTTTCGCTGCCAATACATAAATAATAACATGCCGCCCATAATCAAACCCATAACCCACAGCACCGAATAATCACTAAGTATCTGTGTAGCATCTCCAATCGCCTGCCCCGCAAAAGCTTTCTTTACTTTCCCAGTTGCAGGTTGTGTAGCCCCCTCCATCACCGCATCAACCGTAACCATTTGCTCTGCCGTATAACTCTTGCCCCCAATAATCGCTGTAGTTGTAAAATAATATACTCCTTTCTCTAAACTCGGCAATGCGTTTTTAATTATGTGAGAATGATCTATCATCAACTCTTCTTGTTTTGACCAAATAATATCCTCGCCTTTCATGATTTGATGCATGACCATTGCCGGCACAGGCACATCTTTATTTGTTGCAAGAACAACCGCATACTCTTTTAGAAGAGAAGAAAGTGTTGCCGGTAAATTAGCAAACACCACTTGTCCAACCAACTCTGGTTGTTTTTGAATCTCAATGGTGCGATAACTCTCAACAATATACTCTTTATAATTCAATTCAATATACAACGTATACTCTCCTTCTTTGAGATTCGAAGGTAAAAATAACGCCGCCTGTTCTGTCTTCTCTTCATACGTTCCAATATAAATCGTATCTGCACCAGAACTCACTTTCTTGCCCTGTTTCTCCAACCAGAATTGAATAACCACATCTCCTGAAATATCAGCCATCCCTTTCAAAAAATACACAAAATCAAGCGAGTCCCCTGCAAGCACTGGCGAATCAGCCTGCAGCAATTTAATATCAAAGATCTTGTAACATTTATTCTTCACACAATACTTTTCTGCACCACAATCACTATTTTCCACACATTCATATGCAATACATTTCTGTTGTGAACAAAATCCTTTCGGAGCACAAGCCGTATCATCCCCACATTCAGGTGCAACTATTTCTACTGGTTTTTTGCTTGTACTACTTCCTCCACCCCCTCCACCTCCTGAAGAACCACCAGAGGGACTTGGCGCTGCCTGCATCGTCACTGAAAAAAACGTTGAATTGCGATTATTAAATGTATCATTAATGGAAATATTAATGACATATGTCCCTGCTTCTAACACCGCAATACTCCGTAATCCTCCTGTATCATTGATTGCAAATAGAGTAGTGTAATTTATACTGTAATTAAAGAACGCGATGTTATCAGTGGCGTTGAAATCGTATTCAAAGTTTGTGCCATAGGCAATTGTTTGGTTTGTGGGAAGGGGGTCGAATCGAGGGGGGGTAGTATCTTGCACCACCACTTGGAAGAAGGTGGAGTTTTTGTTATTATTGGTGTCGTTGATGGTGAGGTTAAATCTATATGTGCCTAGGGCAAGAATTGCCGTGCTATTGATGATACCTCCTGTGGAATTGATGTTAAACGCACTCGAATTAATGCCGTACGTCACTAGCGACACCGCGTCAATTCCTTCAATATCATACGCAAATGATGTATTCACTTCCAGCGTTTGGTTTGTGGGTAATGGATCAAATCGTGGCGGCATTGTATCTTGCACCGTTACACTAAAAAAAGTACTATTCCGATTGTTCGACGTGTCATTAATCGAAATATTAAAATGATACGTCCCCAATGCTAGAATCGGGGAACTATTTATAATCGCACCAGAACTATTAATGCTAAACAATGACGTGTAATTGATACTATAATTTGCAAACAGCGCATCAGTGGCGTTAATGTCGTATGTAAACGATGTATTTGCTTCGATGGTTTGATTTACGGGATTTGCCTCAAATCGAGGAATAATGGTATCTTGTACCACTATTTGAAAGAACGTGGCATTTTTATTATTTGATGTATCGTTAATGGTTAAATTAAATCTGTATGTGCCGATGTTTGTAAACGGAGATGTATTTATTATCCCGCCCGTGCTGTTAATGTTAAATGCACTATCGTTGATACCAAATGTAACTAATGATACCAAATCGGAGCCATTTATGTCATACGAGAAGGAATCTCCATATTCAATTGTTTGGTTGGTTGGTAAGGTATCGAATTTGGGAGGTGTTGTGTCTTGAACAACTATCTGGAAAAAGGTGGAATTTTTGTTGTTAAACGTATCATTGATAGTTATATTCAAAATATAAGTGCTGAATTGCAATGCACTCAAATTCACCAATCCCCCGGTTGAATTAATGTTAAATGCAGTATCATTGACCCCAAACGTCACAACTGTTACTAAATCTGTTGCATTGATATCATATGTGAACGAAGTATTCGCTTCGATGGTTTGATTAGTCGGGAATGGGTCGAAACGTGGCGGTGTGGTATCTTGAATAACTAACTGAAAATTGGTATAATTCTTATTATTTGAAGTATCATTAATAGTAATATTCAAATAATACGTTCTAAATTGCAGAGGCGAACTATTCACCAATCCCCCTGTTGAATTGATGGTAAATGCACTATCATTCACCCCAAATGTCACAATGGACACTAAATCTGTTCCATTGAAATCATAACTAAATGTTGTATTCGCGTCAATTGTTTGGTTTGTGGGATAGGGATCGAAGCGTGGTTGTATGGTGTCTTGTATTGCAACTTGAAAATAGGTGAAGTTTTTGTTGTTTGATGTGTCATTGATGGTGATGTTCAACACGTAGGTGCGGAATTGTAATGTGGTTGTATTTGTTATCCCTCCTGTACTATTAATGGTAAATGTAGTATCGTTGACACCAAAGGTGACAAGAGAGACTAAATCCGTGGCGTTGAAGTCGTAACTGAATGAAGTATTTGCTTCAATCGTCTGATTCGTGGGGAAAGGATCGAAACGTGGTTGTATGGTGTCCTGAATGGTGATTTGAAATGGGGTTGAGTTTTTGTTGTTTGATGTGTCATTAATTGTAATATTGAGGAAATAGGTTCTGAATTGCAGCGGTGACGCATTTACCAATCCTCCAGTAGAATTGATAGTAAATGCCGTGTCGTTGATGCCAAAAGTGACTATCGACACTTCATCAGATCCATTGAAATCATAACTAAACGTTGTATTCGCTTCAATTGTCTGATTCTCTGGAAACGGATCAAACCTCGGCGGTGCAATATCGAAACTCAACACAATATTTTGAAATGTGCTGTTGCTATTGGAAATATTGAGCGTTGTAGAATTCGCAATATAAGTTGAATTTGTGGTGTTGATGGTGTGTGGAGAGCTGAATGTTTTTCCTGAAGAAGTTTGTCTAAATTCGGTGAGTGTAAAAGTTATTGTTCCATCACTGCCCGTTTGTTCGCTTTGTTCTACGAGACTACTGATGTTAAACGCAGTCACATTCGCATTTGTGAGCGCCGAACCTGTATTATTGCTCACATTCACATATAAATTCCATTGCACGGTTAAGGTGCCAGAAGTGGCGTCGTCGAAACTTATGTTATATTTGTTAAACGACATATTAATCATAGTCACATTCGAATCCTGCAATCGAATCTGATTCGAACTAACAGATGCCGCAATGTTATCGCGGGTAATGGTGTTGTTATCGCTTGCGCGAAAAAAATAGGCGTTATTATCAGAGGTTGTTTCTTTGGTTCTGATGATATTTTCACCAAAGAGAGTATGACTTGAAGGATTGGTGTAGACACCATAGACGCTTGCACCGGTGCTGTTGATTTGATTGAAATGAATTTTATTGGAATTGACACTAATCAAAGAAAGTGTTCCTGCCCCTGGATTTCCACTCGAAGTGAGATTATTATAACTGATATTGTTATTCGATTTTCCTGAAATATAGATTGAGGTGCTATTGGATTTAATAACATTAAATGCAATTGTATTATTTCCCGTATCAACAAGATTTATACCATACGCATTCGCATTGTCATTGGTGGCATTAAATAGATTCCCGAAAATCGTGGCGTTATCCGAGCTGTCAATGCTAATCACATGTGCAGAACTGCCATTGGTGTACGCGACATTGTTACTGATGTTCATAGTCTGCGTACCGGTTGCAGCAACCGCAGAACTTGAGCCCGCAACTGTTTGAATAGTATTATTCCAAAGAGTAATATTTCCTCCATTGAGCAGATTGATTCCGTGTTTGCCAGTTGTATTCACGCTCGCTTCGCGAATCACACAGTTTTTGATTGTGACGTTGTTAGGTCCGGTAATGTTGATGCCGTGGCCGAATGTGCCGCTAGTTGAGTAGTTGATGAGGTAGCCTGCGCAATTAAGCAAGATATGAGATGTATTAATCGTAAAACACGTACCTGTACTGCTCACACTGTTAAGTAACGTTGTACTTGAATTAAGTATGCCACATGTTGAAACTTCCATTGCCGTAAAACTACTAAACCCGGTCGAATTAAAAATAACAGTTCCACCAGTATAACTCAAAATCGAACATGCTCCCGTTGCATTACAATCAAATCCATTTAAACTCACATCTACACTTGAAGTATTAAAACTATGAACTTTGCGTATTTGATTAACCAGATTTAACGTAAGCCCTTTCAATGTAATATTCACCGAACTATTAATCCTCGATGACGTAAAATTAGACGTATTTAATCCTGCCACATTATCACCGATAAATAGATTTATTCCAAGCCCAATCTCCCCCTCAATATCTAAATCATCCAAAAACGTCCCGCTCCCATTATTCATCCAGGCAATTTCTCCAAAACTATTATTATACTTCAAATAATTAATCGTTGTGCCATCAGTTGAACTATCATCTTGGATTTCCAGTGACCTTAATGCACTCAGATTATTATTTAAAAATAAATTGTTATGGATTGTACCTGTAAGCAAATATATTGCAGGAGATGTTGCGCCCGTTGTTGTAATTTTATTTGATTCAAATACCGAATCTTGCACCGTTGATAAACGTATCCCTGGCGCCGTGCTTCCGGTGGTATTTATCACATTCGATGTTGCCGTTATATTTGTGACCGATGAGAGCTCGATTGGTGGCACATCCGCTCCCGAACTATTAATCCTATTCTCTGTTATTGTGACATTATTTGTATCAGCAACATCAATTCCTATTGGCCGTACACGCAGAGTCATGGAATTTCCCACCATACGATGATGTGCAGAGAGTGAACTAAAAAAAGTTCGAAACTGAATACCATACCCCTGATCACCATAAGTATCAAATGTATTTGAACTGATATTGGTAAAAGAAACACCGCGGAATCGAATGCCAAAACTCGTCGTACCTCGTGTCAGAAACGTATTATTCCAAATCGTGATATTTTCAACCGGACTATTATCCCCTGTAAAATAAATTGCATACTTCGCATTCACTGTCGCATTTCCCTCTTCAAACCGGCAATTGCGAATGGTGATATTATCATAATCTGTCCCAACTACACCATATCCCGCAACCAAGCCGCCTGTTGAGTAATTAACCAGATATCCCTGACAATCAATAAGAATATTACTCGATTGGATGGTAAAACAGGTTCCTACCGAATTTACGTTTTGAGTGAGAATATAGGGGCCGGCCGTTGTCAACCCGCTACAGTTGGCCTGGTTTGCCTGAATTGTAATTCCGCTACTCCCTGTACCTCTAATTGCACTCACTGCCGCACCCGTTAGCAGTGAGGTTTGTGAAGAGAACGAACTAGATGATGTCGTGAATAAAAATGAGAACGCAACAAAGAGTGCCAACGCGGTTACAACAAAGGTAAACATAACTCTATTGTCTACTAACGGGGTTCTGTTCTTTGTTCGGCCTGTTGTTTTTGTTCTTTTTTTCATGTTATTTTTTCATTCAATTGATATTATCGTCTCATCAATTCAACGGTGACAATACTGTTGGGTTCAAAAAATTCCCAAAACTTCTGCGGCACCGGAATCTTGCGCTGTACTTTTCCTTGCGCTTGCACTAAATCTACAAAAAATAATGAAGGCGTATCCATCAATTGTATTTTTACCAACGCATTGAGAGGGAATCCACTCCAAAACTTTTTAGGTACAGGGATCTTACGTTGATGTGTACTTTGAATTTGAATGCGTTCGACAAATTGCACACTCATCTTCCCACCCTCCTATCAATACTCTTTTCCACCTTCTTTTCCACGGTTGTGAGAATTTGCTTCAATACGGTTGGTTTATGCATCAGCTCTACTTTCACAACACAAGTACTAGGAAAAAATTGCCAGAATTTTTGCGGCAATGGAATCCGTCGCTGTTTCTCTCCTTGCGCCTGTACTCTATCCACAAAAAACAACGTTGGCTCATCCAACCGCTCAATTTTCACAACAGAATCAAGAGGAAATTCACTCCAAAACTTCTTGGGCAGCGGAATTTTACGCTGGCGCGTACTTTGAATTTGAATTCGTTCAATAAAGTGCATAGATATACCTTAAGTTTATAATAGATATATCTTAAGTTTATTTATAAAGATTACGGTGGAAAATATAGGAAAATTATTTTACCTACTTTTTTAGAACCAACCCTTTCAGAAAAAATAATTGCGGTTGAATATATATCAAAAAAACCACAAATAATAATAAAAAACAATCTACACTTTGACATTCAAATAATTCTCATAAAACACCGATCGAATATCCTTCTTCAAATCCCTCGCAATAGTCTGAAACGCATTCTGATCTAACCTACTCTTCTGATATAACGTCATGCGCACTTTTGATTCTACTTCACGCCCAATCTTATCCATCAATTTCTCTGGATTATTTCCCCCCCGACGCAACTCTCGCTCTAAAATCGCATGTTGCTCTTTAAACGCCTCCATAAACGCAACCAAAAATTCATTCTGATACTTCGACGCTCCGATAAAATTAGACTCATTTCCCCCAATTATAATATTCTTCTTCGACGCTCGATTATACGACTTCAATAAACTAAGCTCAAATTCTGTTAAAAACGATTGCGTTATCATAGTATCCCTCTCTTTTAGTATCTTAACCCTCATAAACCCCTAAATTATATAAAGTTTATGCGTATAGAAACTAGAGATTTAAAAAGGGAAGCTTTAATAAATTCCATCTGAATGTAACAAAACATGTGGATTCACAACCTTAACCCCATCCTTCTCGATCTCGGCCCGGTAGAAATTCGTTGGTATGGTCTTATTTATGTTGCCGGCTTCTTTTTCTCCATCTGGTGGCTTCACTCCCTCTCAAAACAAGGCCGTATCCAACTCAATTCCGACGACATCTGGGATATGGCATTCTACTTCATGCTCGGCGTCCTAATCGGCTCCCGTCTCTTCGAAGTCTTCTGGGAACCAATGTATTACCTCAGCAACCCCCTCAACTTTTTCAAAATCTGGCAAGGTGGCATGAGCTTCCACGGCGGCTTTGTCGGCATCATCACCGCAACCTATTTCTATTGCAAAAAGAAACAGCTCAACTTCTGGCACATTGCCGATATCATGTCATTTCCCACCATGTTCGCGTTAGCGTTTGGTCGCATCGCCAACTTCATCAACGGCGAACTAGTCGGCAGAGTTTGGAACGGCTCCTGGTGCGTCGTCTTCCCCAACGTTGACCAACAATGTC
>MFTJ01000014.1:10745-11195 GCA_001786805.1 Candidatus Nomurabacteria bacterium RIFCSPHIGHO2_01_FULL_39_10
CTACGCCGCCGCCCAACGCTTCCTCCTCTCCGGCTGGTTATTTTACCTCAGTTACAAAGACCACAAATTCCGCCCAGGCTTCATCTTCTGGAACTTCGCCCTATTCGAAGGCCTCAGCCGCTTCCTCATCGACTTCTGGCGCGAGGATACACTCTATTTCAGTCAAACTTTCACCATGGGTCAGATATTAAGCAGTGTAATGATTGTTGTTGCCGTGATTATGCTCTACAAAAATCATAGAGTAGATTGGAAGAAGATTTTTGTGATCTAAACAAAATATTGTCCCACCCATTCCTCCACTAAAATCCTCAAAACCATTATAAAGTAGTGCTTTTTTACACATTCAATGATCAATGGGGGTGTAAATATGTGACTGATAGAATGTTTTATATTCTCATTCATTTTCCGAGATATTATGATCAAAAAATTAGCGTGTCGGATGTGTTTAAG
>MFTJ01000015.1 GCA_001786805.1 Candidatus Nomurabacteria bacterium RIFCSPHIGHO2_01_FULL_39_10
AACAAACTCTCAAATCCTCCTACGACCCCATCAAAGAATGGCATCCCGATCCCAAAGGTTACTGTTTGATTCGCATCAACCGTAAAAAAAACATAATTGAAGTAGGAATAGCAAACTATAAACATATCATCATCAAAAAAATTACCGGCAAATACGCATCAGAAATATATCACACCATCATCAGAAACAACCTCATCACCAAACTCGAACACGCCAGCTATTTAGGCAAAGAATTATACAAAGCCGAACTCGCTTTAAAATATAATATTCCCTATCAGCAAGAATTCCCACTGCAATTCAAAACAGAAAAAGTCAAAGTGCGGTTACAAAAAGAAAGTTAAAGTTAATTAACAAAATAACGTAGACCACCATAATTCTAATTTAAAAACTATCATGACAATTCCAAAAATCATCTACGGCACCGCCTGGAAAGAAGAAGCAACAGAAGAGTTAGTTCTCACCGCTCTTAAAACAGGTTTCAAAGCCATCGACACCGCCAACCAACGTAAACATTATAACGAAGCCGCCGTCGGCAATGCCATCATCAAAAGCAACATCCCTCGCAACCAACTCTTTCTCCAAACCAAATTCACCTATGTTGGCGGACAAGACCATCGCCTTCCCTACGAACCACACCAAGACTACCAAACCCAAGTCCGCCAATCCTTTCAAAGTTCACTCCAACACCTACAAACAAATTATATTGACTCCTATCTTTTACATGGCCCATTAACACGTCACGACTTAACACCAACAGACTTACAAGTCTGGACAGAAATGGAAAAAATCCATCAAGAAAAACAAACCTATCATCTCGGCATTAGTAATGTTAATCTTAAACAACTCCAACAATTATATGAAAACGCAATTATAAAACCAACCTTCGTCCAAAACCGTTGTTATGCGCAGTTCGCCTGGGATAAAGAAATACGACAATATTGCAAACACAAAAATATTATCTATCAAGGTTTTTCATTACTCACCGCAAACTCCTTTGTGCTACCGCAACTACAACAAATCGCAGTAAAATATAACAAAACCCCAACTCAACTCATTTTTAGATTCGCCCAACAAATAGGCATCCTCCCTTTAACCGGAACAACCAATCCACAACATATGAAACAAGATCTCGAACTTAATTTTGAATTATCAGAAGAAGAAATAAAATTCATTGAGAACATTACAGAATAATAATAATAATAAGAATCAGAATGATCAACTTCAATAAAAACAGCAACCTATATAAACCCCCTTCTTCAAAATTCATCTTCCAATGAAATATGAAATCCTCAGCGCCAGACGCATGCTAGTTCAAAACACCTATGAAGTCGTTGTCCAACCTCTTCCCGAAACTTTCCTAGAAAACCTGAAATTTCCAAGCCAGCAAAAATATCATGTCCGCTCAAACGAATGGTATAAAATGCCCGGCTTTCAACGCTGTCCACAGGATCTTGAATCCCGTCTCACCCCCCTCTACTCCCACGCCCAACAATTAGCCGAACAAGCCCCTAACCCTAATGTTCAGTAAAAATGTAACAAATTATGGAATTATACAAATCTACAAAATCAATAATAAGTTTTATAAAGAAATTCAAATTATATTATCATATGGAAACCGTAACTATTCCCAAACGAGAATACGAACAATTAAAACAACAAGCAAAAATTGATTTAGATATTTTACACCAAGTAGTCAGTAGTTTAAAAGATATCAAAGAAGGACGCGTACGACGCGTTCGATAAAAAAATCATTCAAAATTATCTTTAAGTCTTCAACAGACACTGTATTTGTTCTTTATATTGGTCTAATAACAGAAAAATTGTGTTTATCACTGCTTGCTGATCTTTTTTTTCACTTAAAGCAATTACATAGACTGCTTTTAAATCATCATAAATCAAATAATATAATCGATATTTATCTTTTTTCTTTTCTCTACACCATCGCACACGAATCTGATCACCAACATAAGGATTCAAAACTAATTGATCCTCAATTTTGTCAACCCATTCTTGAAAATCTTTAGGCATTTTTTCGAGTTCTTTATCAAACGTAGAAGTATGATATACTGCAAAAGTCATTTTCACATAAAGAACAAACCAGGATATAAATATTTCGTTAAATAATTTTTAAAGTCATAAACTCTAGTACCATAACGTTTATTAATCCATCTTCTTAACAAAAACCTGTATGCACAATATAACTCTCTACCTCGCTCGCGTCATTGATAAAAATACGCAACAAACCGCTGGCTATCACTCTTCCTGTCACTACTCTTTACCATGGCCAGGTGTAGGAACAGGTAAATCACAATTCTCCGAATGGGATGTAACTAAAGAGAAAGACTGGCATCTCCAAGACCTCGCAAGCAAAGTCAACATGTTCCTCTCCCAACATTTTTCTCAAGCTAAAATCGATATAGAAATCGATGAAAACGCGTGCACTCGCTGGATAGAACCCTACGTCTCCACACTATGTCATCCAGGTGATGATCTCAAACTTCTCGAATACCTCAGCTTCCCTATCAAAGAAAACTCTTCACCACGAATTATAGCACCATAACATTTATTAAACCCCCTCTTTCTCAATAAATAAGAACAAAAAACATCTAAAAAGCAACAAACAAAAAATCAATAGCGAGGCAACATTACCATGGAATCAACAACAACAAACACTGTAAAAATCAACCAACTAGCACCGCAATTCGAAACGAAAGCCTATCACGCCGGCAAAGAAACCAAAGTAAAATTAAAAGACCTCAAACGCAAATGGGTCGTTCTCGCTTTCTATCCTGCAGACTTCACATTCATCTGCCCAACTGAATTAGGCGACTTTGCTGACCATTACGACGAATTCAAAAAACTCAACACCGAAGTCTTAAGCATCAGCACAGACACAGTCTTCGTCCATAAAGCTTGGCATGACAACTCACCTACCATCGCTAAAATCAAATTCCCTATGCTTGCTGATCCGACAGGCAACATCTGCAAAGCCTACGGCACTTATATAGAAAACGAAGGCCTCAGCTACCGCGCAACTTTCATCATCGATCCTGATGGCAACGTCAAATGGTATGAAATCCACGACAACAGTATCGGCAGATCAACCCTAGAAATCCTACGCAAACTCAAAGCCGCACAATATGTTAGAGAACATGGTAGCGAAGTCTGCCCCGTCAACTGGCAGCCAGGTGCAAAAACACTTAAGCCAGGATTAGATTTAGTTGGAAAGATTTAATAATAAATAATCCTAATTTATAGACTAATGAGATGAAATAATGAAGATAGGAATAATAATAAGCCAGACAGAACCCGAAACCGTCTGGAACGCCTTCCGATTTGGGAACTTTTCATTAGACAAAAAACATAAAGTGAAAGTATTTCTTATTGGAAAAGGCGTTGAATGTGAAGAAATTAACAACAAAGAATTTAATGTCAAAGAACAACTAGAAAAATTTTGCAATAATGGTGGAACAATTTTTGCGTGCGGCACATGTTTAAAATCACGACACAAAGAAAGTACTCCTATTTGTCCATTATCTACAATGCAAGACTTAATGAATATCGTAGAGGAATCTGACAAATTAATCACTTTTTAATAAGTCAAACATAACTCAAAATAAAAATAGAATAAAAATAATAATAATAATAACAAAAAGAGGTAACCAATTATGACATACACAAATAAAAATTACGACCATCTATTAGGAACGCCAGGTTTTAGTAATCAACTCTTACAAAACCATTTCACATTATACCAAGGCTACGTCACCAACACAAACAAACTCTTCGACACATTAATGACTTTAGTCAAAGACGGCAAAGCATCTACACCAGAATTCGCTGAACTAAAACGCAGATTCGGTTGGGAATTCAACGGCATGCGTTTGCATGAATTATACTTTGGCAACATGAAAAACGGTGGCACACCAATCAACCAATCAAGCACCCTCGCCCAAAAACTCACCGCCCAATTCGGCTCAATTGAAAACTGGCAGACCGCCTTCAAAGCCGTTGGTGCAATGAGAGGCATCGGCTGGGTAGTATTATGCTACGACACAGAAGCAGACAAATTATTCAACGTCTGGGTTAACGAACACGATGTTGGCCATTTAATCGGTACAACCCCGCTCTTAATCATGGACGTCTTCGAACACGCATTTATGATTGATTACAATTTAAAACGAGCAGACTACATCGCAGCATTTTTCAATGCAATAGATTGGAATGTAGTGGAAAAGAGATTACTTTAATTTCTTCTTTAAATTCAATTAATTTCGAAGATAAAAATATCTACTTGAGGTTTTATTATGTCTCCTAATGAATGCATCTGGAATGATGTAAAAAAAGTCATCCGTATTATGAAATAAAAGTTGAATGTGAGAGGAAAAAGACATGTTACACTATTATGTCAACCTCTGGTTTCGCACTTCAAGAAATGCCGCTAGAGAAAATCATGCTTGCATATACCAAAGGATACTCTCTACGTTTTTCTCAACAAAAACCGCAAGGATTTATTATAGCCAAAAACTTACCCTATAAATCACAACAAGGAACAATATATATTTCTGAATCATCAGCGTTACAATTTAGCCCACAAAGCATCATTAAAGAAAATAAATTAGAACAAATTCTTCAACAAAATTACGATGTCATTTTAATATAGCAATCCAACTGGATAATTCAGTGCGAAATGTTGGATTGCTTATTAGAAGTCCAACTGTAACCTCTAATGAATTAGTTGGACTTCTATAAATGAACAAACTTTCAAACCTAAAATTGATGTTAATTAGAATTGAGAGAACGTTGCAGAAAAGTACAATTTCCAATTTTATGTCACAACCCTTTTAAATCCCAAAACATTCCTATCCCTCAAAATGCCCTACGAACCAACCATAGCCTTCATCAAAGACACCGCTCAAATAGTTAAGCAATACTATCTGTATGGCAGACATCTACGTAGTCATCTCACACCTATCAACGAAAGCTCACTAGATCGTATTCTTGATCATTTAACCAACTCCAAATTACCCCCTGATTATAACCCCGGTTCCCGCCCCCTCACCCATAAACTCACAACTGAACTACTCGGCCATTCTTTAGTCCCAATCGCATTTATGACCGGATTACTCTACAACCCAAAACCAACACAAGAAACACAACAGATTTAAACAAAATATACAAACTAATTCAATCAAACTTCTTATTTCTTCCCAAAATCAACAAAACTCACATTTTCATTTCGCGAATACTTCTGCCCCGGCGCACAATAATACTCCCGTATCGCCGGCCGCACATCCGCAACAATCTCAACAACATCCTCCATTGAAATATCATGCCGCTTTCCAACCCCTTTCACCAACTGCAATCCAGTTGTATTTATCTTTCCATCCGCTCGCACATCCGCATCATACATCATATAATTATGTGTAAACCTCTTTCCAACTCCCTTCTCAAGATAAAAATCAAACAACTTCACAAGCTGCGTCGCATACCGACATTTGCGTGCCAGCAATTCAGCCCCTTTATCTTTCGATGCAGAAAAATATCGAATACAATCCCCTCCATACAAATCATCTGAAAAATACCATCTTTCCAATCTATAAAACTCCCCCAATCTCTCTTTCGTATAGTCAGAAGCACCCAAATACTCACACAACACCCGCGGAAACCGCTCCAAGTTCGCAACTAATTTTGGCCGCTTCCTCGTCTCTTCTGTTAACGTCTTCACCACAAGCGAAATATCACCTACAGAAACATCTTCAATTGTCCGCTCCCGCGACATAAGCCATGATAACCGTCGAATATCTGCCATGTTTCCTCTTATTCTTCAGTCTCTTCTTCAGTATATATTTTATGTAGATAAGCACCCAGAATCTTACTATTGTTAAGCCCGCGCTTCGAACGAACAAAAACATCAATAGACATATAGATTGGTTCTGTAGGTTGCCAAACATCTGTAATCTTATCTTTAACACCGCATTTAAATTGCTGCACATAACATCCTATCACTCTATGCCCTTCATCAACAGAATTTATGCTCAAATCTTCAAACCATGTCCGTATTCCTTTATCGTTTATTCCCGGAATACGTAAATCTTCCAGACCAATATAAGAAGAATGCAGCAAATCTCTCGCCGAAGAGACAGATAAACGCTCGGGAGGACGTACGTAACGACATATTTGTTCAATAAAAGAAAATGATTCAAATACCATAAGTATTCAAAAACAACCCCTATTTATAAACTTTTCTAGAATAATTCCTCAAAAGTAACAAAAGACAACAATCTTTATAAATACACCTCAAAAATAACCATTCAATGAACCACACAACCCTCTGGGAAAAAATCAAACAACAGCACCCCTATCTCGAAATCCAAGTCCGCAACATCTCTGATACAAAAGTCTACCAAATTCTCTCAACCACAAACAGACCAATAAAAGAAGCAACCTTAGACCAACTTCTCAGAGTGTATCATAACGGCTACTCCCTGCGCTTCACCCCGCTTGCTCCACAAAGTCATCTCGTAGCAGAAAACCTCCCTTACAAATCCCACACCCACCAGCTCTACGTCACCCACTCAACCGAACCTCAATTTCAACAAAACACCACCCTCACCCCTGCAGATATCGAATACTTACAACACCAATACTGCGACATCATTTTAATCAACCAAACCAAATTAAAACCGCAGTTGAGTGTGAATTAGATAGAACAATACACAGAATAAGAATTCTAACTCTTTTCTACAAACTTCTACACAATCTCCTCCAACCCTCGCACATTTGCCGCAAATCTTCCAAACTCCGACATCTGCGCTCGAGAACCCACCTCAACAACATAGCCACCCACGCCATACGCCCACATCATATTCACCACATACTCACAAAGACGATCTTGCTCTCGTAATCCCCTCTGCAACAACCCCGTTAAATTCCCAAGCACATTCTCCAACGCCGCACCCGCTATAAACACAAATTTCTCTCGTCTACAAAACCCTTCTGTATTCATCACTTTCCCCACACAATCAAACACTCGCCGTCGTTCACCCCCATCATCCAATCCTCGTAAAAACATATTCGCATACGCCATTTGCGTCGTATATGCTACAATGCGCTTGGTATCATCACACTCTGACATCACCTCAGCAACCACATTCACATGCCCCTCCCCTGCTCGCCCAAGCTCATGCAACCCATACTCTAACCGTCGTAGAGAACACACCTGCTCACCTAACTCATAAAACCCTCTCACTGCTAATTGCCCGTTCAATGCTCGAATATAGGCTTGTTCCATTCTCTCCTCTAATACTTGTTCATTTAAATAACTTATGACCTAAAACAAGCATAAATGAAAAAAATAAGATTCAATCAATTCTTAAATAATTCAAACTCAAAATAAAAATAAAACTTATTAACAAATATTAAAGATTTTAAAAAGACCATGAAACAAATAAATTGATTTAAACTTGAAAGTTTTAGACTTAACTAAACTTAAAATATTTAAGTAATAATTAGAATTATAAGAACATGAATAAATCAAAATAAATTAAATATACAATCAATTCTTAAAACTTTTAGGGGACCTAACCATTTAATAAATCAATTATTTTTGGTTTACACCCGTGCCTCGGATCATATATTGAGCATCACCAAGAACATCTGTAACTCCTTCCTGTATTCCCAGAACCGCTTCATAGGGTTTTGCTTTTTCATTAAATTTCTCAACTGCATATTTCCAATTGAGTTCTCTAACAACTATTGTTTCAATATTAAAATCAGCTGGTGACTTCCTTTTACAAGATGCATAATCTTGAAGTGTTATAGTAAATGAATTCTTGTCATATTTTGCCATAGTATCCCCTTTATTATATGTTAGTTATAAATATTTCCTTTGTAAAAAATAGAAATAAAACATCCAACCATCACTTAAAACTTTTAGACCCAAACAATCCATTCATTTTCCTCTCAAAACCATAAAAACAATACATTTATATATTCCAACTCATTCCATTCCAATAAGGCTCTCCATCCATTCCGCTAAGGGAACCCTTACTGGAACGCCTATATCCTCAAAAAAGAAGTGATACAATGGTTGCAACCCAAAAATCCCTATTCCAAACCCCTAAAATCCCCCTCAACACCTCAAAGACCGCCCTAAATCCCTCTTCAGACCCACCCCCAACACCCAAAGTAGGCATCTATGTTCGCGTCTCAACCGAAGAACAAGCCAAAGAAGGGATTTCTATTGACGCCCAAATCGATCGCTGTCAGGCCTACTGCAAAGCCCGTGGTTGGCAAGTATTCAAAATCTACACCGACGCCGGCTACTCTGCAGGCACCCTCAGCCGACCTGCCTTAAAAGACCTGCTCGAAGACGCCAGAACCAAACAACTCAATATCTTGCTCGTCTACAAAATCGACCGCTTCTCCCGTAAACTCCAAGACCTAATCTCCGCCCTCGAACACCTCAAAGCCCAAAACATCAACTTCACCTCTGTAACCGAACAGATAGACACCACAACCGCCATGGGTGAAGCCTTCTTTCAAATCATCGGCGTATTCGCTCAGCTTGAACGTGGCATGGTCAAAGAACGCGTCGAATTAGCCTTCGACAAAAAAATATCAACGGGTGAACTTCTCAACCGCGCCCCCTTGGGCTACACCTACAACGACCAACGCAAACTCGTTATCAACTCCACTGAAGCAGTAATCGTCAAAGAAATCTTCCAAATGGCCGCAACAGGCATCTCCTACAAAGATATCTGTGCCCAATTCCGCCTCCCAACCTCAACGTACTATGAAATCATCAAAAACCCCACTTATATTGGCAAAATCCAGTACCGCAATAAACTCTACCAAGGCACCCATAAACCAATTATCGACGAATCGCTATTCTTTCAGATAAACAACAAATAATAAAATATTCAATCAAACACAAAAAGATATAAGACTAAAACATTTAAGTATTAATTGTAAGTTTAAGAAAAAGTTAAAAATAAAAAATATAGGTTTTAACTAGATAATTTAAGAATATAATATTTAATTATTAACTGAAATTACTGGAAATAAATGTACATAAGATTTAAATAGTAAATGAACTTTTGAGAGAGCATTGCATAAATATAAAGTGAATCAACATGAAACAAAGAAACCCCACAGAATATATAAGAGAACAAGAATTTCTCGCGTTGCGCAACGTAAGTAACAGAGAATTAACTGAATTATATCAACTTCTTGCACACAAATTAGGACAACCAGAAGTAATAAGCGCTATGAAAATTCCTGGAGGAATAGAACATAGATTATATAAAACACCTGAAGTAGATGACCCTACATCAACAACATCCTGGACACATACTTGGAAAAATACAAGTGAAGCAGGCCAAATCGCTTATATTATGACCAGTGGAACAATTCATCAAACTATTGAAGCATGGGGTAAGGCAAAACCAAACCACCAACATATTACCGCATATTTAAGATTCTCACCACCACAAATACTTGAAAACTCATTGCGTTAACAATTAAGACAGTATAGTGAATTGCACTAATATTGTTACAGATATGATGGCAATTTACTTATTAGATAATTGTGTGTAATGTAACAAAAACAACGCAATTATCTATAGAGAACTTTGCAAAACAGGGATTTTGGCAAATTAATTATTGAACTATACCAAAATCACGGCTATTGCAAAGTCTCTTAGAGGAGTTTGCCAATATTTTATCAATTATGCAAACTCCTCTATAAGTTGTTTTCTGGACAATAATAATTCTTTCTTACATCAAAAATTTCTCTTTAACCCCCCACAACTTCTTCGGATCCATCCGATACGACGCCCCCCCATTCAAAAAAATAGTGTGAAGCAATCAAATGCGGCGTTAAATCAATCATACTACACCCCAACTCCCGCTTTATAATTATTTTTCTCTTTCACTTCACCAACCCTAATCGCCTCTCGAAACGCAGAAACCATCGCAGTTAAACCCATATACCGCTCACTTCTATATCGCTTAACCATTCTATCAACTACATTTGCCACCTCCTCCAGAATACCATCCCCTAATAGTGGCCGTCGATAAGAATGGATTTGTTTTTGCATCAGTTCAGCCGCCGTCCCACAATTTTCATCTATTGGCAGCTGCCCATCAAACATCTGATACACCACAAATCCCAACGCATACGAATCAAAATCAGTAGTAAGTGGCCCTCCCTCACATTGTAATGGCTCCATATACGCCGGTGTACCCATTGTCATACCTTTGCCAACCTCTTCGCCAATTTTTCCTGCAATATCCCAATCAAAAACAACTGGTATAAAACCATAAGGCCTATCTACATCGCTTCTCAAAAAAATATTTCCCGGCTTCACATCCCGATGCACCACATTTTGCGCATGCACATATTTCAATCCTTTTGCAACCGACTCTAACACATACAATATTTTATTAAAATCTCGCTCTGGAGGAGTCAACCG
>MFTJ01000016.1:0-3887 GCA_001786805.1 Candidatus Nomurabacteria bacterium RIFCSPHIGHO2_01_FULL_39_10
TGTGGCACCACAGCGACGAATTGATTTAGCATTACGATACATGACGCAGGGGGCGTATACGAAGTCTTTTAATAAGAAGATGAAAATTGAGGATGCGCTTTCTGATGAGATTGTGGCGGCGGCGCAGTCAAGTGGGCGAAGTGCGGCAGTGTCGAAGAAACGAGATTTAGAACGACAGGCAGCGAGCAGTAAGTAGGGTTGCTTTATTTTTTTTTGAATTTATTCTTGAGAAATATAAAAGTTATAAATAAAAAAATATTATTGTTGTTCCATTTCTGTAAGATCGCGTTCGAGTGTTTCTCTATCAAATAATTTTATAGGAGTTCCTTTGAGTGGTCTTAAAATTCCAGGGATATATAATTCACCAGGAATTGGGCCGTTTGTTTTCAAATGGTTTGGAACTGTTTTATCACTTAAAAGAACCATGTCAATTGTTGGTCCGGCGTTGTGATTATCTCGATCTTTTGGTGCGTATGGTTGTGGGGTGTATTGTGTTGTCATGGGGTGGTTTTGCCTCTTATGTTTTTTGGTGATTATTTTTATTTTTTCAAGATGTGTTTTCAGTTGATAATAGGCTAAAAGTGGCTCTACTATTTAAATGTTTTGGTATTTTCGTTACTTTTAAGTGGTCATTTAAAAATGGAAAGGTTTATATATTATAATTGTTATTAATATTAATTATAATAAAAATAGTAATTTTAACAAGGTGATGTATTATGGCAACACTCTCGGTTTCAATACCCGATGATTTGAAAGAAAGAATGGCAGCAATGGAGGAAGTCAATTGGTCGGCGGTGGCGCGCAAGGCATTTGAAGAGAAAGTACAAGAAGTTGTTTTTTTGAAGAAAATTGTGCAGAAAAGTACGCTTACGCAAAAAGATGCGGATGATATTGCGTCGACAATCAATGCAAAAGTGGCGAAGCGATTTAAGGGGATTTCGGCATGATTGTGGTGGTAGATGCTAATCCACTTATTTCTCTTCTTATTAAGCCAGGAAAACCGTTGGATTTACTGCTGCAGGAGGATTTAGAATTAGTGGCACCGGCATGGTTATTTGAAGAGATAGAGAAATATAAAGAACTTGTGTATCAAAAATCCGGATTGGAAAAAGGGGAGGTGGATATTATTGTTTCTATTTTAAAAAAGAGGATTCGTGTTGTTATGGAGAATGAGTTTGTTTCTTTTCGTGAACGAGCGGAAAAAGTATGTCCAGATGGAAAAGATGTGCCTTATTTTGCGTTGGCGTTATATTTACGATGTGCGTTATGGTCGAATGATAAACGATTGAAAGAACAATCTGTTGTTGTAGTTTATGCGACACATGAGTTGATGGATGTGTTTCATTTGCGTTAGAACTTTGTTTTTTGTACGTACATTTTTTAAAATAGCCCTGAATTTTCTTCTTTATGGAAATCTTTATCGGAGTAGAATCAACGGCGCATACGTTTGGGGTGGGAGTGGTTGATTCTTCTGGACGAGTGCTTGCGAATGTGAAGGATAGTTATACGTCTGCTGATGGGGGGATGATCCCGGATAAAGTTGCGTTGCATCATAAAGAGGTTGCGGAGCGGATACGAGAAGAGGCGTTTTCTGTTGCGGGGATTGCGTGGGGAGATGTGTCGTTTATTGCGTATTCGGCGGGGCCAGGGCTTGATCCGGCGCTGTGGGCAGGATATAATATTGTGAAAGTGTGGTCGGAAAAAGAGGGGAAGAAGATTGTTGGTGTCAATCATTGTTGTGCGCATTTGAGTATTGGGAAGGTGTGGAACAAATTAGAGGATGCGTGTTATTTATATGTGTCTGGGGTGAATACGCAGGTTATTGTAGAGACGCCGCCAACGGTTGCGGGTAGGGAAGGGAAATATTTGATTATTGGTGAGACGCTTGATATTGGGTTAGGGAATATGTTGGATAAGTTTGGGCGGGTGTTAGGGTTGGGATTTCCTGCGGGGGCGGCGATGGAAAAATTGGCGTTGCAGGGTAAATATGTGGAATTGCCGTATGCGGTAAAAGGGATGGATGTGTCGTTTTCAGGGATCTTGACGAAAGTTGAGCAGATGTATAAGTCTGGAAAGATTTCAAAAGAGGATGCGTGTTTTTCTGTGCAGGAGACGGCGTTTGCGATGTGTACGGAAGTTGTGGAACGTGCAATGGCACATACGGGGAAGAAAGAGTTATTGTTAGTTGGGGGGGTTGGGGCGAATATGCGGTTTTGTTCTATGTTGCAGACGATGTGTGAGGAGCGAGGGGCGAAATTTTTTAAAGTGCCAATGGATTTGGCTGGCGATCAAGGAGCGATGATTGCGTGGGAGGGGTTTTTACGACGTGATTCGTATGGGGATGTTTCGATTAAACCGCATTGGAGGACGGATGAGGTGTGAATGGTATTTGGTTTGTAGGGTTATATTGACGAAATTATATTTTTAATATTTGCTGACTTAACTTTTTCTTAGTACTTTTTTTAGATTCTGCTTTAAATGTTATTTTATAAAATTTGTCCATTATAATGCGAAAAGTTTATATATCATTCGTATTTTAATGGAATTATGCATAAAAATGAGTTGTTAGTTATAGCACAAATTGCGCAAGGCAATGTGTTGATTCATTCCGTAGCGAGAGCTTTACAAGTACATGTTTCTCAAGTGTATCGAACTGTCGATAAGATGCGAGATTTGTTGGAAGTTAAGAGGGGGAAGATTGAAGTAAAAAAACAGACGTTCATTAATTTATTACTTAGGGAGCTGGCGGTGTATCCAAATTTAGTGATACCTCTTTCTGATTCAGGGTTGGAGATATTATCTTCTTTGCTTGAACCTAAAGCGGTTTCTGAACTTACTGTATTGACGGGATTTAAAAGAAGCACAATCTATGGGAAAATAAAAGAAGCTTATGCTATTAGTTTAATTCGAAAACAGCATACAAAATATGTTTTCAATCAAAAAATATGGCCACAGTTGAGTGATCTTTTTGAAGAGTTTAGAAGATATACAAGAGTGGTGGATAGTAGAGTTCCGGCGGGGTCGGTTATTTATCACAAAACGACAAAAGAAATAGTATTTTCGGTTCGTCAAGAAGTCTGTGCTTCAGTTACGGCGTTTTCGGCGTATGAGCGATTTGGAATTAAAATATTGAGTCCGACGAATTATTATTATCTGCCATTAAAAAAATCGTTGTCTTTACGGACTGTTTTAAAGCATTCGCTCTATGTTGCTGATACAGAAAAAGATAATAGGTTACGTCTTTATGTGATGTTATTTTATTTGAAGTATAGGCGCAAGTTAGGTTTGATAAAGCATCCTTTGCTTGATAAGATGAAAGAGATACTTTCCGGCAAGCAATATGTTGATTATCCTACACTTGCAGAAATAAAAGAAAAGGCGGAGATTTATGATATCAGCATTTGATCAGATAATTCCATTGCTTGAAGAAATTGATGGACTATTAGAGAAGAATGTAGATATTTTTGCGTTAGGCGGCATTGCATTAATGCATCGAGGTTTGAGAGCGGTAACAAAAGATATTGATCTGGTTGTTTCAGGAGATACCAAGTATTTTATGTTACGCAAAATTCTGGATCGAATCGGATTTACACAGAAAAAACCGGAGTTTGGATATGAACATTTCAATTTGAGTCAAATTTTGATTCGAGAGGATTTTCGGATTGATCTATTTTCTAAAACGGTTTGTAAAAGGTTGTCGTTGTCTTCTGGAATGATGAAGCGAGCAGAGAAAGTTATTGAGTTGGGGAAATTACGTTTTTATCTTTGTTCGAATGAGGATATTTTTCTGTTCAAGACAATGACGCAACGGCCGGGTGATTTAGATGATTGTATCGCTTTAGCAGCAAGAGGTATTTCTTGGGATGCTATATTAGATGAATTGCAAT
>MFTJ01000016.1:3905-14264 GCA_001786805.1 Candidatus Nomurabacteria bacterium RIFCSPHIGHO2_01_FULL_39_10
ATGAAACAAGTTGATTTGTTACGAGAGGAGTATTTTGAGGAGTTGGAAAGGAAGAGTGGAAAATAATTATCTTAAACTAGAAATACTTTGAAAGTTCATATGGCAAATAGGTATATCCCACTGCTTTTATTACTTCCATGCTAAGACTTAAGCCAAAACCAATGTAATCTTTCTTTGTTATCCGGGGATAATTTTCTTTCATGAATTTTTGGCGTTCATTCCAAGAAAACAAGGCATATCCCGGAATAAATAATGTTTTCAATTGAGATGATCCACTTAGAAGCTGCTCAGCATGAGAAATGGTTTTTTCTAATCGGGGCAGCACATATTCGTACTCGTGCGTATATGGATTAAAACATAAATCTATTGTTGTTGGTTGATTTTTCTGTTTTGTTATTGGGATCATGGGCTGCATTGTTTTTTTTACTTTTTCTTTTTTATTCTTCCTGATATTCGAGGTTTGCGAGCAGTTGGTCGTGGTGACGCAGGATTTCATAGGTGTCGAGGTGGAGCTTAGCTATAGTGTAGTGCCATTCTATTTTTTTATGATAGGTTGGTGTTGAATTCAATGTTTCAAATGCGTGGTGGAGAATTGCTTTGCTATTCTGTTTTGCGGTGTCTTGTCGGAGGAGGTCAGTTGCACCGCGGATGAAGAGGGCGTAGGAATTGGTGTTTGGAGTGAGGGAGGTTTCAGTTGAGGGAAGTATGTAGAGGATGGTGCGGGAGGTTACGGGATGGGGCAGGGTTAGATTTGGGCCGTGTACAATTCTTTCAAGGTCGGTGCGGAGTTGTTGTTCAAGAATACTGTTGTGTGTTAGAAGGTAGGCTACGGCGAGGTCTTTACGTGGAAATTTGGGAAATAGTTCTTTTGGGAGTGGTTGGGTGTGCAGATGGTGGAAGAGGGAGAGGTAGGGGGACATGGGGCGGTTTTGGTTGTGATTTTTATTTTTCTATGATAACTAATTCATTTCTGGGTGAAGGCGAACGTGGGGAATATATATCTTGACGTTGTCGATAGATAACTCTTAATCCTGCTTGTTCAATTTCTTGTGTTGAATATATACAGGGATCAGAGATGGTGTTGATAAGTAGTAAGCCCCCTTTACTCAATAACTGTTCCAATTTAGATAATTGTTTTTTTCTTTCTTGTACTTCAAAATCTTTTGGGTCTATTTGTTTACGCCCATGCGGGTTATCATCGTTTATGGCGCAATATTCAAATACTCCATTTGAAAAGATTAAGTCGTAAGGACTGTTTGGTTCTAGTGTCATAAAAGAGCCAATAGATGTGTTTGGCATATCTCTACATTCTTGATCTAATGTTTGATTTAGATATTCTGCCCCAAGTACTTTTATACTATATTGTTGAATATTTTCAGGTTCAGCGCCGCCAATTTCTAATATTCTTTTGTTATTTAGATTATTTGTCTTAAAATTTCCATGAAACATTCTTTCAACGTAACTCCAGTAGACCCCAAGTATAATTTCTGTCTAATTCTATTTTACGTTGTTCGATTTCTACAAGATTGTCAATTATGGTGAGGTGTGTCATTTTTATCTACTTATTTATCTGCGTAGGAAGATATTATCAAATATTCCATCTTTTCTTTGAACATGTCTATCTGTTTCATATACTAATTGTGACATCAGTTGGTATGCTTGATATAATTCTTTCCAAGGTCTTTCTTCTTTTTGTTCAATAGGTGGTGTTTTACATTTTTTCACGGCGTTATCCCAAGTTAAAGTCTTATCTTGTTTCAATATTTGCAAGACTTCTTGAAATCTTTCTCGTCGGTTCTGCTCGTGTTCTACACAGTACAGGTTAAATTCTTCACTCATCCTCTTGTATTTTTCGTTTAGTTGTGTTGCAAATTCAGAATGCTGTGCTTCAAAACGTTGATATGCTTCTCTTTTTCGATACATATCTCCGATACTTCCTTCTTGGAAAAAGAAGTAGAAGTTGTTACTCCCTTTTTTGAACTCATCTAGGGTTGCATATTGATATTGTGGGACGAGTTTGGATTCTAGCATTTTTACTTAAAATACAGTTCTATTTATAAATGTTTCTCTTAATTTATTACTTTCTAGTAGTTATACTTATTTGTACCGATATATTTATAAAGCCATAATGTCTTTAAAAATTAGGTCTTTATCGACGATAAACTATATTTAAAAAAGATTACTTTTGATACTTAAAATGACTATGGAACAGACACAGGAATCGGATGCGGAAAATGGACAAAATGCGGTTGAAACGCTGCAAAATGGAGCGAATGTCCAGTTGGTAGGCTCTGTTGAGGTTGTTACATCTCCTGAGCAACCAAAAGAGTATGGGGCGGCGCAGATTACGGTACTTGAGGGTTTAGAAGCGGTACGACGACGACCTGGGATGTATATTGGGGATACGAGTTTGCGAGGGTTGCATCATTTAGTGTATGAGATTGTGGATAATTCGGTGGATGAGGCGTTAGCAGGGCATTGTTCGAAAATTAGTGTTATAATTCATGCAGATAATTCGATTACGGTTATTGATAATGGGCGGGGGATTCCTACCGATATGCATCCGCAGTTGAAGATGCCGGCGGTACAAGTGGCGCTTACAAAGTTACATGCGGGAGGGAAGTTTGATAAGGATACGTATAAAGTGTCTGGCGGATTGCATGGGGTTGGACTTAGTGTTGTGAATGCGTTATCTATTGAGTTAGAAGTGAAGGTAATGCGCAAGGGGAAGATTTATGTGCAGCATTATTCTTGCGGGAATCCGTTAGATGAATTGAAGGTTGTTGGCGATGCGAGTGGGACAGGTACAATTGTACGATTTAAGCCGGATAGTTCTATTTTTTCAGAGACGGTGTTTCATTATGATGTGCTGGCGAAGCGATTGCGGGAGTTGGCGTTTTTGAACAAAGGAATTACAATTGAATTAACAGATGAGCGAGAAGAAAATAAGAAAGAAATATTTCAATATAATGGCGGGATTAAAGAGTTTGTGCAATTTGTGGACAAAAATAAAGTGCCGTTGCATGAAGTGATTTATTTTGAAAAGACGAAAGATAGCGTCGTTGTGGAAGTGGCGCTGCGGTATAATTCTAGCTATCAAGAAGCGGTGTTTTCATATGTGAATAATATTGATACGATTGAAGGGGGAACGCATTTATCGGGTTTTAAGACGGCGTTGACACGGGTGTTGAATACGGGTTTGAAAGATTTGATTAAAGGAAAAGAAGAGATTAAGTTAACTGGCGATGATGTGAAGGAAGGGTTAGCGGCGGTTGTCTCGGTGAAGGTGCAGGAGCCGTTATTTGAAGGGCAGACGAAGACGAAATTGGGAAACAGTGATGTATTTGGGATTGTGAGTTCGATTGTGCATGATGAGTTATCGACGTATTTTCAAGAGCACCCGCAGGCGATTAAAATTATTGTGGGCAAATGTATTGATGCGGCTCGAGCGCGAGAAGCGGCGCGTAAAGCACGGGAATTGACGCGACGAAAGAGTGCGTTGGAAGGAGCGGGGTTGCCAGGGAAACTTGCTGATTGTAGTAATCGAGATCCGAAGTTGTGTGAGATTTATTTGGTGGAAGGGGATTCGGCAGGGGGGTGTTTTTCAGGTGATACAAAAGTAGCTCTTGCAGATGGTCGAAATTTGAGTTTTAGAGAATTAGTTGAAGAGGATAAGATTGGGAAAGAAAATTATTGTTATACTATTTTTGATGATGGAACTATTGGAATTCAGAAAATTATTTCTCCACGAAAAACAAAAGAAAATGTGTCGGTTATTAAAGTTGTGTTAGACACTGATGAAGAGATTGTGTGTACTCCTGATCATTTGTTTATGATGAGAGATGGGACGTATAAAGAGGCTGGTACACTTCAATTAAATGAGTCGTTAATGCCTTTATATGAAGAGTTTATTGCTATTCTTCTACCCACTGGTAAAAATCATAAAGTAAAATCTATAATCCCACTTAATGAAAAAATAGACGTTTATGATTTAGAAGTTCCAGGAACACATAATTTTGCATTAGCATCAGGTATTTTTGTTCATAATAGCGCAAAACAAGGTCGCAGTCGTGAATTTCAAGCGATATTACCGTTACGTGGGAAGATTTTGAATGTGGAGAAAGCGCGATTGCATAAAATCATGGAAAATAAAGAAATTATTTCGATGATCATGGCGCTTGGTACGGGTGTGGGTGAGGAGTTTGATATTGCGAAATTGCGGTATGATAAAGTTGTGATTATGACGGATGCAGATGTGGATGGGTCGCATATTATGACGTTACTACTTACGTTCTTTTATCGATATATGAAAGCGTTAGTTGAGCAAGGGCATGTGTATGTGGCGATGCCGCCGTTATATCGAATTCAGAAGGGCAAGCATAGTGAATATGTGTATACGGATGCGGAGAAAGAGAAAGTGGTTGCGGCTTTGGGTGGGATGGATGGGATTGGGATTCAGCGGTATAAAGGTTTAGGTGAGATGAATGCACGGCAGTTATGGGAGACGACGATGGATCCGGCTTCGCGCTCATTTAAGAAAGTGACGGTGGAAGATGCGGTGGCGGCGGATCAGATGTTTACGGTGCTAATGGGTGATGAGGTGGAACCGCGACGGGATTTTATTGAGAAGCATGCGCATGAGGTTGTGAATTTGGATGTGTAGGGAGATGAAAAAATCTTCTTTTCTTAATAAAGACCAGCTGATTCATTTAATTATCTTTTCATATAATTTTTCATACCATTTTTTGTGCAACTCTCTAATTTTATCAAAGTTCGTGATGGTTATAACATTTTGAGTTGGAAATACTTTGGTTGAAAAATAGTATCTTGCATTATATATTGTTGCACCCGAAGATTTGTCTTCGTCAAAAATAACAATTTCCTTGCCTTGCGCCTCTTTTTGTAGGTATTGTATTTCTGTCACGGTTAATTTTGGTCTGGTATCTTTGAGTTTTAGTCTAGATAATCTTGCTACATAAAATGCGGAATTTGTACTGCCAGTTAGTGCACAATATCGTAAATATACATCCATTCCTGCGGCGATACCACCCTGACCCAAAGCAATAAATAAGAGGTCTGCGGATGTTGTTTTTTTTAATCGGTGAGCTGTTTTTTGAGATCTTTTAGGGGTACTTGCTTCCCATGTTGTTGGATCAAGAGGTTGAGTAAGAGGAGTTGTAAGTAGATCTTGAAGTTGCATTTGTTGAATTTCATCTTTTAATGCTTCAACTACTCTTGTTGTGTTTTGGGGATTAACATAGATGTCTAATGTAATATTAATGGCATCTTTGAGTAATTGTTCTACGTTTGGTAATTCTGGGCGGCCAATTTTGTAATCAATTATGGCGCGAAGGATACGTGGTGGATGAAGAGCCCAAATATCTGGTTGTGTTGTAAGGCTTTGAGAAAAAGCAGATTCAGTTAACACAGATAAAACATCATCGAGCGTTCCATTGTATTCCAAACTTCCTTTTCCAGTAGTGTTATACAATGCATCAAATGGAGATTGATAGGTCATGTTTACCTTAATTTTTTGAGATTATTATTGTTTTTTTTGGCAAACTACTCTATACATCAATAGTTTTCCCATCGTTATCTTTAAAGTAGGTTATTAATGCTCCCATAAAAATTTGTTCATCTTCTTTATCTAAATCTTTAAGACGATATATCGCGTCTTTGTGTGTTATGAGATCACAAGGTTTTTTAAAAGATAAAGTTATATTTGGAGAATCAACATTTTTTCCTATCGCCTCTTCGAGACAGCGTCCATACCATAGTCCCATCTCTGTTGGATTTAGGTTCTTTAAAGGGGAAATTCCTTGCCCTGCGTCTTGGAAATTAGGATTTTCTACCCAGGTATCGTGGAAAAATTTATCTACTACTACTTCAAGTTGAGGGGTTGTGTGCATAATAGCGTAACCGCATACTCCTCTTGCTACACTTTCTTTTTGAGTTAGTATATCTACTGCTTTAACTGCGTAATAATTCATGTTGGGTGGCCTCTTATTTTTTTTTTAATTATCTTAATGAAGCTAGGTAATCTAATTCTGGTTGTGTAAATTGTGTTAATCTCTCTCTTTCTTTAACACAGTTTCCTCTATTTACTCTTTCTGTTAATGTGGCAATAGGATTGTCTTTTGGAAGGGTCCATCCCTCTGATTCATTAGAGTTTCCTTTGTAAAAATTTGCAAAAACTATCTTAATTCTTCCTTCTGGTTTAGGGGTATATCTTGTTAAAAGACCTGCTTCTAGGCTTTTAACTTTCTGATGAGCTAATTCTTTGTTTCCTCCTTGATACAATAGTGTCATTGAGCCGTCTGGTCCTGGTTGTTTAACGAAATACATAGTTTCCATTGTCATTTTTATTTCACCTACTTTTTAAATTTCTTTTTTCTCAAGATGTGTTTTCATCCTGATATTTGGCTAAAAGTGGCGCTTATATTTAAATGTTTCTGTGTTTTTGTTACTTTTAAGTGATTATTTTAAAAAAGGAAGATTTATATAGGTATTCTTATTATAAGAAAGTAAGATAGTTGGAGGTAATGATTATGGTTGTGGAAACAGTACGGATGTCGTCAAAAGGACAATTAGTTATTCCGCAGGATATTCGAGAGGAGGTCCATGCGCAAGAAGGTACGGTGTTTATGGTGGTGGGCAGCAAAGATACTATTGTGCTTAAGAAAATCATTACACCAAGTAAAGAAGAGTTGATTAGAAATCTAGGGGAATTTGCGAAGAAGATGACACCAAAAATGGAGAAATTAGGTATCAAAGAAAATGATGTTCCGCAAATGATTAAGCAGTTTAGGCGAGAGAAACGAGATGCATGAATGTCACTTTTGATACGAATGTGCTGATTTCGGCTACGCAGTGGAATAATAGTGTTAGTCATAAATTGCTTCTTTTGCTTGTTGAGAAAGAGATTTCTATTTTTACAACAGAATCTATTCTTGAGGAATTTTCTGAAGTGCTTTGCCGAAGTTTTCGATATTCTAAAGAGGAGGCGACAGAACTTGTTGAGATACTATTGGGCTTTCTGCATGTGATTCAACCGGTTGTCTCTTTACAGGTTGTTATTCGTGATCCTGATGATGATAAAATATTGGAATGTGCGGTGTCTTCACATTCAGAGTTTATTGTAACATATGATAAAGATTTGTTAGACTTTAAGAATTTTCAGGGAATAAAGATTCTTAAACCTGATGAGTTTTTGCGGTTATTATCTTAAAAGAGGTGCTCTATGAAATTACCAGATTATATGATTGAGAAGTATGTACGCAGAGGGAAGATTAAAATAATCCCTGGGTTGAAGAAAAAGGATATTCGCCCCGTTGGGGTGCGGGTGCATTTAGGAAAAGATATTCTTGTGTACAAAAAAGGGCAAAAGATTGATTTGGGTAAAGAGGAAGCGCCCAAAGGAATAAAATATGATTTGTCTAAAAAGCCATTCGTCTTGAAACCAGGTGAATTTATTTTAGGGCATACGCAAGAGCAATTTAAGACTGATAGAGATATTTTATGTCAATTGGATGGGCGTAGTACGATTGCACGATTGGGGTTGAGTGTGCATATTACGGCGTCGATTATCGATGGGACGTTTGTGGAGGAGCATGGGATTGTGCTTGAGATATACAATCATTCAAATGTTACGTATGTGCTGCATGAAGGGATTGCGATTGGGTGTGTGACATTCGAATTGATGAAAGGGAAGACGAAAACGGCGGGGCTGTCATATCAATATCATGGGCAGATTGGGTTATTGCCGGCGAATTTGAAGAAAAAATGATTTTTTGGATTTTTTTGGGAAATGTTTAAGAATAAATGGTTAAAATAGGGTTTAGGTGAAATACAATGGCAGGATTCGATAAAAATTTAGATAAAGAATTATTTAGTGAGTCGCTTGATTTTGAGAAGTCAAAAGTAACAGTTGCGGTGTTTGCGTACAATAATGGGACGCCAAAGCTGCAAATAGGACGAGAGAATAAGAATGCGGCGGGAGAGTTGTCATTTGCGAAGCTTGGACGAATGACAAAAGAGGAAGTGGAAAAAGTGATGCCGCTGATGGAGAAAGCGAAGAAGTTTTTGTAGAGTTCTCTAGAAATAAATTCTATGAGAATTGCTTTATATCTTATTTTTTACAAGAGCCATTATTTCACGAGTGGAGTAGACGTTGAGTGATGTTTGTTTTTTTAGTCTTGGTTCGTTTGACCAGATGTGAGCATTTAGTTTGAGCGCGAGAGAAAAAAAAGGACTATCTTTTGGGTCAGGAGAAATCTTTTTTCCTTGTTCTTTTTCTTCAACGTATACTTCAAGAGGGATGGTTTTAACGTATTTAGGGAGTAATTCAAATATATTATCTAGCTGTTGTGTTGTGTGTACTTTAGTATATTTTACTAAGTCTTTTTTATGCACTTTAAGCTCTTCGATAGCAAATTCGGGAGTATATAGGTCCAGCCCTATGAGTTGAGCATTGATGATGATAGAACGTACGGGATTTTCACGAAAGAAAGAAAATAAAATATTTGTATCTACAACGAGTCTCATTTCTTACCAACTCTTAGCGAGATGTTTTTTGAATATTGATTTTTTAGCAATTTCTCCTAGTTTTAGGCAGTCTTGTTCGGTTAGCTGAGAATTTTCTAGCATTTTGTCTAGTTTTTTAAGAAGCAAGGCACGTTTTATTTTTTCTGCAAGAAAAGATCTGGTTATTTCTGACCAGTTTAGTTCAGTTAGAGTATCCATGTCTTTTTTGAGTTCTGGACTAATTGAGATAGTTATATTTGGCATTGTTGTGTATACTGTGAATACTGTGTATTTTATAAATGTTTTGGCGAGAAATTTTGTTTTTGAATATTTTAGAAGAGAATAGATTTATTATCTACGCCAACTTATTATACAACCAGGTAAATACTAAGCCAAATACAAGGCCATGTAACGCGGCTTCGGCCATGTTGCTTGCGATGCCAAGAAGTTGAAGAGTGTTTTTTGTTAAAAAGAAAGGTTTGAGTGCTTCGATTGTGGCGGTGCCTTGGCTTGTGTATTTTGCGGCAAGGCTTAGCGCAAGGATGCTTACGGAGCAGACAATGGCAAGACTGTAAGCGACACCAAATGAACTTAACCTTGCTTTAGGAATAAGGGATTGGATATCGGGGCGATATTTAGAATCGGGGGTTGATTTTTTTTTTACTTTTGATGCTTTTTTCATGTTTCTACTACCTCTTTACATAAAATCATTATTTTGGTATTTATAAATGTTTCTTTTTTGAGTGCGTTTAACAATTATTCAAAGAAAATGAGTCTAATATCCCGCAGCTTTGCTGCGACCCATTTGATAAAAATGTTTTTACATTTTCAGCATGCCGAAAATCTTTGATTTTCGTGCATTCAAGAGTAAAAATCCCAATTGATTCATCTAATCGAATGCCCCGCAGCTCTGCTGCGATTGGGATTTTTACTTTTCCATAAAATAGAAGAATGATTTAACTTTAATATTATATCTTTAATGCGGTGACTTTGCTCATGCCATCTATCATACTAATACCAAATAATGTATCGGCTTCAGAGATGATGGAGTCGTTGTGGGATATGACGATATATTGTGCCCTATCAGAGTAGGAACGGATGAGTTTGGAGAGGGTTTCGGAGTTATGTTTGTCTAATGCGGCGTCAATTTCGTCAAGGATGTAAAATGAGGCGGGTTGGTATTCTTGGATGGCGAAGATAAATGAGAGGGCAGTGAGGGTTTTTTCTCCCCCAGAGAGGGATTTTAAGTCGAGGAAGCGGTTGCCAAGCAGTTTTACTTTAATGCTCAGACCGTCTTCAAATGGAGCGTTGGGGTTGTCTAATTGAAGGTTGGCTTTGCCTTTTTTGAAGAGGTTGTTGAAGATGGTTTGGAAGTTATTGTTTGCTTGTTCGAATGTTTTGAGGAATTGTTCTTTTTTCTTTGTTTCAATTTCATTCATTAACGTTAAAACATCGGTTTTTTCTTTTTCAAGACTTTCTTTCTTTTCAATTAATTTGTTATATTCAGTTTCGATTTGTTCGTAGATTTCCAATGCTTTCATATTTACAGCAGACATTTCAGAGAGAATTTTTTCTGAATCTAAAATTTCTTGCTGTAATTCCTCTCGTTTTTTATGTTCGAGGATTTGGGCGTTAGGATATTTTGCGAGTTCTTCTTGCAATCCAGCTAGTTTTGCTTTAATTTCAGCGTTTTTGAGGGAAAGTAAGTTGAGGTCGCGTTCATGGGTACGAGATTTTTCACGGGCGTTTTCAATCTCGTTTTCGGCTTTGTTGATTTCAGAATTTAGTTTTTCCCGGCGATTGAACATTTCTTTATATTTAGCATAGAATTCTTTA
>MFTJ01000017.1 GCA_001786805.1 Candidatus Nomurabacteria bacterium RIFCSPHIGHO2_01_FULL_39_10
GAAGAAATTGCGCTGGTCCTATGGAACCGCTATTCCAATAAACATTGGAAGCAATAGGGCAAGATACAATGGTCTTAAACGGATCGAGACCAAGCGCTTTTGTTATTTCAAGAAAAGGACCGACATCACGAGCAGGTTTCATAACATTCGGAAAAACTGTTCCCGTATTTTTGCCCACACCTGCTCCAGTATCGGGATTTGTCAGATAACATTGACCAACATTACCCCCTAGATTGCTTTCTTTAGTGAAAATAGCTAAAAGAAACGCCGGATCTACACCGAGCTTTTTCTCCACATCCTGCGCATACATAAGCGCAGTTCCGAAATCAATTTTTTGAGATGTGCCCACGAGCGGAAACAGGGCGCTACGAATTTTATCCGCTTGAATTTTTTTCTGCGCCGCCAGCTTTTGATATTCCGCCTCTTTATTTTTAGAAATACTGAGAAGTTGTTTTTTCTCTGCCTCAGATAGAGCCACTTTTTTTTGCGCGGACTCCAGTTCGGCTTTGGCGTCAGTTTCCGCGTCCTGTTTTTTTTCAAGGTCAACTTTTGCGGCTTCAGTCTCAACTTTCACCCCATTAATAAGATCCACAGATGCTTTAACAGCCTGCTTTATTGACGAATAAGACTCGAAATCGCTGTAAAAGTCGGAAATAGAACTGTCGGAAAGAATCAGATGCACCATAGTTTGCTCATCAAATTCGTTTGTATTTCGCAAGAGCTGAGCCAGAGATTCGCGCTCGCGTCCTATTTTTTCCGAAAGCGATTTAATCGTGTTTATTTTTTCGGTTATGTTCACCTTTAACTGAGTAATAACGAGAGCTCTGGCTTTAATTTTTGTTTTTAGAGCATTAATTTGGCTGGTTAAATAATCCACGTCCCCCTTCAGCGTGCCTGTAGTTTTTTGTTGTTCCTTTTGTTGATTTAACAGCACTACTAGCTGGGCTTCTATATCGGTCAGTTCATTCTTGCAATAATCTTTGTCTTCTTGCGCGGATAACGGAGTGAGCGTCATGCAGTCAAAATCAGCATTTGTTTTATGTATTACTAAACTAAAAAATATAAGTACCGGAACAAAAAAAGCTATGATTATCTTTCTCATCATGGCTTCCATTATAGCATGAAATATGAGAATTATTATTTTTTAATTTTTATGTTAGTATATTCATATTATGGACGAAGGATTAGATATTAAACTCAAAAAAGCAGAAGAATTACCGGAATATATACAAATGTATGAAATTTCCGGACGAGACCCAATAAGTGCTTATTCTTTTAAGCGATACATGAGAGACAAAAATAAAGAAGAAGGGAAAATCAAAAACTTTGTTGGAAACGTAAATTTGGGTAATACAAAAAAGGGAAAAAAGATTTTGGAAAAGAATCGAATCAGACTCGAATGGAGAGATATGATTGATAATGCAAAAGAAGAAGGTAAAGAAATTGAATTAATCCAGCAAGGTTTGGCTACTGGAAACATAGAAATACAGAGAACTTGTATAGAGATGGTTGCACATATTTCAACAGAAAAAATATTTGAGTTGATAGAACATATTTTAGCTACTGGAAATGTAAAAGTGCAGAAAATTTGTTTAGGAATGATGATACTACTCCCCCCGGACAAAGTTGAATTATTGGAAAAAAAAGTATTTAATATAATCGAACAAGGTTTGGCTAATGATAACCCAGAGGGGCAAAAAGCTTGTGCGGAGATAATCTTATTTGCTCCAAAAGAAAAGAGAGAAATATTAAAAGAGAAAGTTGCTAAACTTATAGAACAAAGTTTTTTTACTGGTAATGTAAACGCTCAAAGGATTTGGGTAAAAATGATTGAATCTTTTATTCTAGATGAAGACAAAATAGCCCAACTGATTGAACAGGGTTTTATGACTGGTGATATAGAAGTGGGGAAATCTTGCGCAGAGTTGATTCTTCATCTAGTTCCAGAAAATAAAAAAGAAGACCTTTTTAAATTAGCAAAGGAAAAATTAGGTAATGCATTGGTTGAACCTACATTGTATAAAAAACACAATATTTCTAGTGAAAAATTTTCAAGGAGTGAATTCCAAAAAACGGGCTCGGAAACTACATTAATTGGAGGCAATTTAAAAGACAAAACGATTATAAGACATATTAAACCTAAGGCTTTTTTAGTATGGCAAAAGATGTATGAAAATCATGAAATGTGGAAAAAAGCCGGTTTTGATTATGTTCCAATTGAACCGATACAATCTTTCAGGTTAAACAAGGACGGTCTAGTTGACGTTTATAGTGGGATTTTAGATTTAAACCTAGCAAACTGGAAAGGGTTATCTAAAGAATTTAATGAAGAATTAGAAACCGAGAAAAGGCGTATAATGAAAGTGTTATCAGATAGCAAGATACAACATAGGTCTTTTGACCATGACGAAAATTTTTGTCTTAGATTTTTTAGAAATACAGATGGAAAAGTAGATTTAAACAAAAAACCTCGCATTTATCTGATTGATTTTGACGAAGCAACTTTTATATAATATATCTTTATTTCTTTTCAGGTTTCTTATCCGCCTTTTCGGCAGCAGCTGGAGCGGCACCTTCCGCTGTCGGAGCGCCCTCCTCTTCTTTCTTGCCTTTCTTCTCAACTTCAATTGCGGTCAAATCCGGCACTACGACAACTTCTTCTTTTTCCTCCACTTGAGCGACGATAGAAGCGACGATATCGCTCCCTTTGGTAATCGCCACGACTCCGGCGGGTAATTTTATGTCGGAAACAATAACGACATTTTCTAATGTTTCGAGCTTTGAAATATCAACACTAAGATTGTGCGGCAAGGCGGCAGGCAAGGCTTCAATTTCAATTTCGTGAAGCACTTTGACGAGGTTTCCGATACCGCTTTTGACAGCATTTGATATGCCTTCAAAAATAAGCGGAACCTTGACCTTGATTTTCTTTGTCATATCAATTGCCAAAAAGTCCACATGAATCGGCTCGTCCGTAACCGGGTCTACCTGCACTTCGTGAATCAGCGCATCGATATCCCTGTCTTTGTCCATGCCGATTTTCACGGCGGAAGATTCTCCTGCGTCTCTCCAAACTTTCTTGAATTCAACGTTTGGAATAGAAATAGAAGTACTCTCCTTGCCCGCGCCATAAAAAACAGCCGGAATTTTTCCGGATTTTCGTAGAGCGTCTAGTTTGATGCCCAAATCTCTCTTTGAAGCTTTGATTACAAACATAAGTCCAAGTATACCCGAAAAAAATTAAAATGCAATATGCTCTGTTATGTATTCCTTTGTTCCCCCGTCTTCTTTGGTTGGGACTTTTTTGCCAGGGTTGAAAATACCTTTTGGATCAAAAATTTCCTTGATTTCCTTGAAAATTTTAATTATCTTCTCATCAAACATTTTATTTAAATACGGCGTGCGAATAATTCCGTCATTGTGCTCAGCCGTAATCGAGCCTCCGAGCTTGGTCACCAAATCATAAACTTGATTTGAGACTTGCAAAATCATTTTTTTTAAATCGGAGTCTTTCGGATTTACCAAAGTATATATGTGTATATTGCCGTCGCCAAAATGCCCGCCCACCGCAAAAGTCATTCTCTTTTTATAGACATTTAAAATTTTATACAGCGCGGGAAAAAATTCCGGTATTCTCTCCGGCTTGACGATAACATCGTCAATAAATGGCATGGACTTCACTTTTTTAAGATGATAGCGAATCAAATTGAAAGCTTCGTGACGTATCGTCCAATATTTTTTTGCTTCCTCGGCATTTTTAGTCAGGCGAATGCCGATTCTATGACTTGCTTTTAAATCTTTCATGGTCTTTTCGGCTTCCCTGTCGACTTCAATTTGCGACTCCCCTGTAAATTCAACTAAAAGCACAATTTTAGGGAAACCATGCCTGAGAGTCATAATGGCTTCGGGCCAAAAGCTTAAACCAAGCTTGAAGAAATTTTTGAAGCCCAAAAGTTTAGCGAAGTCTTTTATATATTTCAGCACTAGCAAAAAAGTTTTGTCGTCATAAGATTCCAAAGATTGCGGATTGTATTTCAAAATTTTATTTACCAAGTCCGGCAGAATTTTCATATCTCGCAAAAATACTACAAGTAATCTAGTATATTTCGGCTCCGGTACCAGCCTAAAAGTAATTTCCGTAGCTATGCCAAGCGTTCCCTGCGAACCAACAAGCAATTTATTAAAATCAAAAGCATTATCCTTAACGACATTCCATATGTAATATCCAGCCGAATTTTTGTGGACATGCGGTTTGGCATTTTTTATTTCCTCTTCGTTATTTTTTATCAAATCGTAAACTTTCGTATACATTTCTTCCTGCTTGGAAATTTCACTTAAAGCAATTGGCTTTACGATTCTTTCCACTCCGTCCGCAAAAACAACTTTCGTTTCTAAAATATAATCTTCCGTCTTGCCGTATTTCAAAGTCCGCTCCCCGGCAGAATTATTGCCGAACATTCCGCCCATGGCATTGATAGATTTTGAAGCCGTGAAGCAGGGCAAAATCAAACCTTTCTCCAGCGTCAGTTTCTCAAAATCACGATAAAACATGCCGGGCTGAACTGTAATGGAATAATTCACCTCACCCCGACCCTCTCCTTGTAAAGGAGAGGGGGAGAATGCAATCAATTTATTCATGTAGCGAGTAAAATCCAAAATAATAGATTCGCCAATAGCCCCGCCGGACATATCCGTGCCTGCGCAGCGAGCAGTGATGGAAAGGCTTGCCCCGCCCATATGGGCGGGGTGAAGATATTTTTCCTTATTTTCCGAAACCCATTTCACTAAATTTTGCACATCTTCTGAGTCTTTAGGAAAAAGAACAACCTTCGGCCGTATGTCAAAAATACTTGCATCATGTGAATACTTAAGAAGCGTTTCTTCGCTATCCTCCGCGTCCCCCTTAAAAAATTTTAGTATTTCTTCCTTCATTTATATTTCCCTAGAGTCGCCAAACTGTTATTTTTAGCGGTAGAAAGCAATAGAACTTGCGCGCCAGCCACATCCGTCGGATTTTTTGCCCAAGCTTGAAGAGCTTCATTTTGAATCCCTCGTCCGTAAGAAAACGAAAGAGGCCAAGGAAAGGGACCTGCTTGATACATAGCATTCAAATTAATCGCCGCCTCGTCGCCCGGTTGCCCGCCGGAAATGAAAACTATTCCCCCAATATGCGCCGGTATGTGCGCTTTAAAACATTTTGCGGTCATTTCTGCGACTTTTTCGGCTGGAACTCTTTTACCTGCCTCTTTTCCGGAAAACACAAAGCTGTTTTTTAAAATAACACCGGAAATGAAAACATTTGAATTTCTTAGTTCGGAAAAAATAATATCTAAATTTTTCGCATTAGTCTCATACGATTGTTCTATAGTGTAATCACCATCAATCAAAACCTCTGGCTCAATGATCGGAACAATATCAAGTTCTTGGCAAAGAGTGGCGTATTTGGTTAATAAAATAGCATTTTCTTGCATACATTCAACGCTGGGAGTATTTTCTCCAACAGTATAAACCGCGCGCCATTTGGCAAAACTCGCGCCCATACTTTTATATTCCTGCAGTCTTTTTGAAAGTCCGTCTATACCCTGCGTAATTTTTTCTATGGGGTGGTTCGGTAAATCTGCTAAACCTTGGTCAACTTTAATACCAATACTTATCCCTTTTGACTGCAAAATAGAAGTAAAACTTTTTCCTTCTTTAGTTGATTGTCTTATTGTCTCATCAAAAAGAATGTATCCCGAAATATATTTTTCAATCTCGGGCGCAGTTACGAGAAGTTCGCGGTATTCTCTGCGTTTCTCTTCGGTTTCAGGCACTCCGAGTTTAGCAAAGCGCTTGCCGCAAGTAGACATACTCTCGTCAATAGCAAGAATCCCTTTTGGAGATTCCATCAAACGAGCGACTGTTTGAATTAAAGTTTGTTTATTCATGTTATTTAAGCATATTTATTAATAATTGCTTACTGACCACCGGATTCGCCGAACCTTTGGTTTCTTTCATTATTTGCCCCACCAAAGACATTATAGCTTGTTCTTTGCCGGCTTTGTAGTCTGCTACAACTTTCGGATTGGCATCTATTATTTTTTGGGCTATTTTTTTGAGTTCGCCTGTGTCGCTACTTTGAAGCAAACCTTCTGACTTAGCAAATTCTTCAGGCTCTTCGTTAAAAAAATCTATATTAGTAGCAAAATGCCCTAACATATCTTTCGCGGCACGAGAACTAATTTGTCCCTCCATATACATTTTAACAATTTTCGCAAATTTTATTGCATTTGGTAATCTTGTTGTACCTTCAACTAAACGAGTTTGGATAAAACCTAATAAATCATTAATAATGAAATTACATCTGACCTCTATAGCTTTTTTATCAACAAGATTAGGGGCAAACTCTTTTTCAAACCACTCACTAAGTTCTGGTTTATTTATAAATACTTCTACATATTCCTCTTTTATTCCAAAATCTTTTTTATATCTCGCGCGCTTCGCCTCCGGCAACTCTGGCAATTCTTTTTTCATTTTTTCTAAATCAAAAGCTTTATGCAGATATAATTTCGGCAAGTCCGGCTCCGGGAAATATCTGTAATCTGCGCTTTCTTCTTTTTTTCTTTGCGAAAAAGTCTTTTGTTTGGCTTCGTCCCAACCTCGAGTCTCCTGCGCTATCTCACTCCCCTTTCCGCTTTCCAAAAGTTCTGTCATTCTGTCTATCTCAAATTTGATTGCTTTCTCAACACTTTTAAAAGAGTTCAAGTTCTTTACTTCCACTTTTGTACCTAGTTTTTTAGCGTCTGTTGAGACAGAAATATTCGCCTCCACCCGCATTTCCCCTTTTTCCATATTCGCTTCTGAAACGCCCAAATACCAAAGTATCAATTGCAACTCCTTTGCAAACTTCGAAGCCGTTTTGGCTGTGTCTTCCGCATTGTCAAAAGTATGAGCCTCAGTCACGAGCTCCATGAGCGGCACTCCCGCTCTATTAAAATCAACCAAGCTATATCCACCAAGATCGCCTGCCCCGTAGGAAGCTGTATTTTTTTCTTGCTTTCCTTCGGGGTGCTTATTGTTCGCCGTATCTTCTTCTAAATGCACGCGAGTGATGTCTATACCCGCCAAATGCCCACCGGAAACTATCGGGTATTTGTACTGCGAAATCTGATAGCCCTTTGGAATATCCGGATAAAAATAATTTTTGCGGTCAAATTCCGTGAAGTCGGCAATCGTACCATTTACCGCGAGTCCCACTTTGATAACATTCTCAATAGCTTTTTTATTCAAAGTGGGCATTGCCCCCGGATGCGCCATGCAAACTGGGCAAATATTAGTGTTCGGCTTTTCTTCATCGGGATTATTCATGCAAGCGCAAAACATCTTGGTTAAAGTTTTTAACTCAGCGTGAATCTCTAATCCAATTGTAGGATAATATTTATTCATAAATTCCGCGCCTGCCCCGTAGCGAGCTTTGCTCTGCTACTGGGGTGTATTTCAAGACCAATTGTAAGATAATATTTGTTTGCCATAACCTAATTATAATAACATATTAAAATTATTTTAATAAATTTTTCTACCTATCCTTACGATGTCGAACATATGTAAAAGATAGTAAGATTCATAGTTAGTTTTCAATCTTTGATTTTAAAGTGCCATTTTTTGTGACTTCCAAAATTTCCACATAATCCATAATTTCCAACCTGCTCAAATCAGCAATAAATCTCTCCGGCAATAAAACTTTTCCAACCCAGACACTTTTATGCACCAAATTAAAACCGAGCATTCGCAGCATGTCTCTTAAAATATTTCTCTCTTTATTAAAAGCAATTGGGATATCATAACTTATCACCACAACCGTCTCCCCTGTTTTTTTCTTATATAAATCTTTGTTTAAAGGGAGTGAGTTTTTGAAATTATTTAATTTATCTTTTCCTTTATCGCTTAAGTAAATCTGCCTTGAGTTGGTTTCTAAAATCAGTCCTTGGCTTTTTAATTTATATAGGTAGTTTTTAAGATTGTTAACTTTTTGCTTATTTAATTGTGAAGTAATTCTTTTGTCTTGTATTTTTGAAGCTTCGTATCTTATTTTGCCACTTGTCGCGCCATATCCTGCTTTTAGAAAAGCATTGAAAAAGTCAATCTGATCTAGCACCCCATCGTTTACAGAATTAAGAATTTTGTAAATAATTTCTCCTTTCATTTCAGATATTATAACATAATTAATACCTTACCATCTCAAACATATGTAAAAGATAGTAAGAAAAAGATTATATTTTTAATATTATGATAATTCTTTGATTAAAACGTCCAGCACTTTATTGGCTTTGTCAATATCCACTTGAGTATAAAATCTTTTAGTTCCCCTGATGGTGTCGCAGAATTTTAAAAATTCTTCGCATTCTTCTTTGGTTTCAGAACTATTTATCAATTTTATTCGTTTTAAATACTCAATAGTTGTAAATACGCCATTAAAAAAATTGGTTCTACATTTATATTTATGATAATTTGGCATACCAGGCAGTAATCTTTCCAACGGAAATTCTTCTATGTAATCAAATCTCAAGCCGCGAATAAATTCTAGATACTCTTTCTTTTTTGCTAAAAGTTCTTCAGGACTTAATTTTATTTTTATATCTTGATATTGTTTTAATTTTTCTTCCATAAGTAAAATATTTATTTTCTCTTTAAAATTTTCACCAGCGCGTCCGCAAACTTTTTTACCATTTTATCATCGTATAACGAGACTGCAAAAACATTCTTGCTGATTTTTTGAAAGTCTTTTATTTTCTTTGCAACAATTTTTTCATCCACGACATCCGTCTTCGTCAAAATAATTATTTCTTCTTTTTCAGACAAACCATCAGCGCCTAAACTTAAACTTTTGTCGTATTTTAGGAGTTCCTTGCGGACTTCTTTGTAGCTCTTCATCATGTTTGGATTCTCGAAAGACACCAGATGAGCAATCATTTTGGTGCGCTTAATGTGGCGCAAAAATTTCACGCCGAGACCTTTGCCTTCCGAAGCGCCCTCAATCAGCCCCGGAATGTCCGCAATAATATAGCCGTGAAAATCTCCCAAGTTTGGGTCAAGGGTGGTAAAAGGATAATCCCCCACTTTAGCATCTGCATTTGTAAGCGCATTCAATAGCGAAGACTTGCCTGCGTTCGGTAAACCCACAAATCCAATATCCGCAAAAAGCTCCAATTCTATTTTGAAATCTCCTTTTTCCCCTTCTTGCCCGATTTTACTTTCATACGGAGTCGTATTGACGGAGCTTTTGAAATGTTCATTTCCAAAACCGCCATAGCCTCCTTTTAAAAGCAGAATTTCTTCTCCTTCTTTTGTTAATTGCCATTTCTCATCAGTCGCGAGATTGGTAATAATAGAACCGACGGGTAATTGCAAAATAAAATCTTCTCCGTTTTTTCCATGCAGGCTTTTACTCCCGCCGTCCTCTCCCCGTCCGGCGATGAATTTCTTTTTTGCTTTATACTTTGAAAGTATGTGGATGTCGCGGACGGCCATCACATAAAAATTCCCGCCTCGGCCGCCGTCTCCGCCCGCAGGCCCCCCTTTGGGTATGAATTTTTCTTGCCGCCAGCGCACCACGCCGTCGCCCCCGCGTCCGGCTTCCGTATATATCTTCATTTCATCAATAAAAGCCATAAAATTAGGTTCTAGGTTCTAGCAATGCAAGCTTTGCAAGCGCTATCGCCCCTTCTTTTGATTTTGCAACCGCCAAGAAAAGACCCCGGTGGCAGAACACCGCATCTGACACGCCGGTAACTTTCTGCAATTCTTCGTCGCGAAGCCCCGCCCATCCGCCAGGAAAATCTTTTCTGTTCTTGAAACTTTTCGGGTCTGCCCGGACCGCTTTTGCCCTCAAAGTCTCTCCGCCCTCGTTTGTTTG
>MFTJ01000018.1 GCA_001786805.1 Candidatus Nomurabacteria bacterium RIFCSPHIGHO2_01_FULL_39_10
AATGCTCAAATGCTAGGCCGTAATGTCCGATATTTTCTGTGGAATAAATCGCTTTTGCCATAGAGCGAATGACTGCTCTATGCACTGTGTCGCTCATGGTACTTTTGCTATCTTTCTGATTTTTTCCGGACAAACTTTCTAATAATTTATTTATTTCATGTGTTGGAATAATGCCGTTTACTAGAGACACTTTGTGCCCCAAGCTTCGCAAAAAATACGCTAAGTCTTCCATTTTTTCTCTGCTTGGAAGATCGTGCACTCTATATATAGACACTGTTTCTTCTTTTTTTCTTGCCCCGCCTTGGCGGTGGTCCTTTCCTTTTTTGGGAGATAACACTTCCGCCACTTTTTTGTTAGCCAAAAGCATGAATTCTTCAATCAATCTATTTGAATCACCACGCTCTTTAGTTATTACTTTAAGTGGCACTCCAGCAGAGTCCAGCACAAATTTTACTTCTTCCTGATCAAGAGAGATGGCGCCGTTTTTGAATCTTTCTGTGATCAGGAGTTTGGCTAAATTATTTAAAACAGATAATTCTTTGTGTAGGGGAGTGCCGGCTTTTTTAATTGATTCTTCCGCTTCCTCATATGTAAATCTTTTTTGTGAATGGATAACCGTGCGTCCGTACCATTCGCTCTTTACTCGCGCATGTTTGTCTACGACGAACACCGCGCTCATTGTCAGTCTGTCTTTGTTTGGCACTAAACTGCATAAATCATTTGAAAGTATTTCTGGCAACATTGGGATTGTTCTGTCTACCAAATATACCGAAGTTCCGCGCTCTCGAGCCTCCTCGTCCAGCCCGCTACCTACTTTTACATAATGCGATACATCGGCGATGTGAATGCCGATTTCGTAGAGTTCTTCTTTCTTACCCTCACCCCTTCGCCCCTCTCCATTTTTACTAAAATGGAGAGGGGTTGGGGAGAGGTCTGAAGCACCGATTTCCCGGAACGAAATAGCATCGTCAAAATCTTTAGCATCATAGGGATCTATAGTAAAAGTCAAAATTTTTCTGAAATCTCTACGTCCCACATAATCGCTTTCTTTTATTCCTTCTTTTTTTATTTTCTCCGCTTCTTCGTAAACTCGCTTTGGCAATTCAGAGTCAAATCCTTTTTCCATAGCAATAGAATGCATTTCCACATTGTTATCTCCCGGATTTCCTAAAATTTTTATTACTTTTCCTTCCGGCGCTTTGCGCGCGTCTATCCAAGAAGTTATTTCTACGAAAACTTTTTGCCCGGTCTTTGCGCCGTTCAAAGCTTTTTCTGGTATCAGAATATCTGTGTACATTTTAGTATCGTCAGGTTTAAGAAAAAGCACATTAGGTGTGAAGGACATTCCTCCACTCAGTGGAGGAATGTCCTTCACTTTCTCTTCTTCCAGCACTCCAGCAAAACGCATTTTTGCGCGAGTGATAATTTTTGTTACTTCGGCAGTCTGGCGAGTTTTTCCTTTTGGGTGCAAGAGAATCTCCACCGTGTCTTCATGCATGGCGGTATTCAAATGCTTTGCGTCAATTTCCGGATCCTGTCTGTCGTTTTTATTTGCCTTTTTATCTCCAACTGCTACATACCCTGTGCCTTTGGAAGAAATAGAGATGACACCTTGCAGTTTATTTATATGTTTTTCTGCATAATTTTTCATCGTTTCTAATATACCATGTGTTTGCCTTTTTTATAAATTATGTTAAGCTACATGGATGTTAAAAATAAGACTACAGAGAATAGGCAGAAAAAACGACCCGGCATTTCGCGTGGTTTTGACTGATTCGAAAAACAGTACCAAGAGCGGAAAATTTTTAGAGTTGCTCGGCACTTACAATCCAAAGGCGGGGGAGAAAGTTTTAATTGCTGAAAGAATAAAATACTGGATGTCGCAAGGCGCAAAGGCTTCCGACACTATGCACAACTTTTTAGTGCAGGATAAAATAATAGAAGGCAAGAAAATTAATGTATTGCCGAAGAAAAAGCCCACCCAAAAGAGAAAGGAATTAAAGGCGGCGAAGAAATAGATTTGCTTATGTTTCTAAGTTTTTGATATAATTCAATTAGCAGTCAGTTTGTCGGAACGCTGCGCGATTAAAAAGATTAATAAAGTTTTAAAATAATATGCAAGACGCAGACAAGGTATTTTTGGAATATGTAGTAAAGGCTCTAGTGGATAATCCGAATGATGTGAAGATTGATAGGACAGTAGACGAGATGGGTGTGCTGATTTCTCTCTCGGTAAATCCTGCCGATATGGGCAAGATTATCGGAAGAATGGGAAACACCGCCAAGGCAATTCGCACGCTTTTGCGAATCATCGGTATGAAGAATAACGCTCGCGTGAATTTGAAAATTAACGAGCCGGAAGGAAGCACAAGACCAGAGCGACCAATGGGCTCTACTGGAGGCGGTTTGGGTGCCGCTCCAAGCTCGCTCAAGACAGTTGATCAGGCAATGGAAGATTTGAAAGGAATCTAGTGCGTTTTCATATCATCACAATTTTCCCCGAGATGTTTGACTCTTATTTAAAAGAGTCTGTTCTCGGGCGGGCGATAGGGAACAAGCGAATTACCGTAAAATTTTATAATCCTCGGGATTTTATCAAAGCGCCCAAAAATAATTACAAACCGGTAGATGATAAACCGTACGGAGGAGGTCCCGGAATGGTGATGAAAGCCGAACCCATCTTGAAGGCAATAGAAAAAGTTATAAAAAGTATTTCAAAAATTAAAAATCAAAAATTAAAAATTATTCTTTTTTCCACCTCCGGCAAAAAATTCGACACAGCTTACGCAAAAACATCTGCAAAAAAATACACGGATATAATTTTGATTTCCGGCCGATATGAAGGCATAGATGCAAGGGTGCAAAAGATTCTGAAGACAGAAGAGATATCAGTGGGGGATTATGTGCTTACTGGCGGAGAGCTTCCAGCGATGGTTTTAATAGATTCAATTTCGAGACAGATTCCTGGCGTTTTGGGTAAATACGAATCGCTCGAAGAAGAGAGAGTCTCGAGTAGTGAAGTTTACACTCGTCCAGAAGTTTTACGTTATAAAAATAAAAATTACAAAGTTCCAAAAATTCTTCTATCTGGTAATCACAAAAAAATAGATGAGTGGAAACAGAGAAAATAGAATTTACCTAATTCTAACGGTCGCAAAAGTTAGGTAATTTTCTTTATCCCCAACTCAAATTTGACAAAAAAAAGGAAATAGAGTAGTGTCAGATTTAGATTCATTGATTGAGTATTGGCTGGAATCCTGTGTATAAAAGGTTATTATTACTAGGGTTTTGACTTAATCATCTAAATAAACAAGAAGACTTAAGAGAAGCTAGAGAAAAGCATTTTTCGTGTGTTTTTCCCTGTAGTCTCTTTTGTTTTTTACGCTCTATTTGGAAAAAATAAAATATGCATACAATAGCCAAGCGTCCGAAGAAGTATTTTAGTAGATATAAAAAACCTTTGGCGCCGTTTCCGAACTTGATTGAAGCTCAGGTTAAAAGTTTCAAGTGGCTGGTGGAGCAGGGCATCGGGGAAGTTTTTAAGGAATTTTCTCCAATTGCGGATTATTCCGGAAAAAAGTTTCAGCTTGAGTTCACCTCTTTTTCTCTTGGTGAATCCAAGACAGATGAAAATAATTCTAAAATAAACAAACTCTCTTACCAAGGGCTTCTGAAAGCGCGGGTAAAATTGACGAATAAAATTTTGGGTACAGTAAAAGAACAGGAGATTTTCATGTCGGAATTCCCACTGATGACCACTCACGGTACATTTATCATCAACGGCGTAGAGCGCGTTATCGTGCCACAGCTCGCCCGCAGTTTCGGCGTTTTCTTTACAGAATCTGAAAGCAAGGGCAACAGATATTTTGGCGCGAAAATTATTCCGGCTCGCGGAGTTTGGATTGAAATAGAATCGGAAGCGGACGGAGCTATTTACATAAGAATAGACAAAAAAAGAAAATTTCCTGCCACAGCCTTGCTCCGGGCTATGGGTTATGAGACAAACGAGTCTATTTTAAAGGCTTTTTCCGGGAAAGGCGCTATTTTTGAAGAAACAATAAAAACATGCCTTTCCAAAGACGGAGTCAAGAGTTTGAATGATTCTTACATTGAAATTTACAAACGCTTGCGAGATGGCGATATGGCTACAGCCGAAAATGCCAAGGAATTTATAAATTCTTTATTTACCGCGGAGAGATACGATCTTTCTCCGGTCGGAAGATTCAGATTTAATCAAAGGTTTGGCAATCCGATGGATGAAGCGACTCTTGCCCGCCGAACTATTTCCAAAGAAGATTTGGTTATGGTGATTGCGCATATTATTACCTTGAATAGCACTCTGGATGCCAAGAGCGATGACATAGACCACCTGGGTCAGAGGCGCGTGCGATTTGTCGGCGAAATTCTCCAGCAGAAAATCCGCACAGGCATGATGCAAATCAAGAGAAACATTCAAGATAGAATGTCTATTATTGATGTTGATACAGCTATGCCCATAGCTATCATTAATCAAAGACCGCTTCAGGCCCGCATCAAAGAATTTTTCACTACCAACCAGCTTTCGCAATTTATGGCGCAGGAAAATGTGCTTTACGAAATAGAGCATCTGCGCACCCTCTCCGCGCTCGGACCGGGCGGGCTTACCCGCGAACGCGCGGGCTTGGAAGTGCGCGATGTGCATCCTTCTCACTACGGCAGAGTTTGTCCGATTCATACTCCTGAAGGTCCGAACATTGGTCTTATTTTACACCTTGCCACTTATGCAAAAATAAACGAATTTGGAATTATTGAAACTCCTTATGTCAAAGTTTCCAAAGGGAAAATTACTGGCGAAATAGTTTACTTAAATGCGCTGGAAGAAGAAAAATATAACATTGCGCACGCCGCCACTCCTTATGATGAGAATGGAAAAATAACCGAAGAGAGGGTTGAGGCTAGAGTCAAGACAGAACCCGGAGCTATTTCCCGCGAAGAGGTTGATTTTATAGACGTCTCTCCTAATCAAGCTTTTTCTATCGCGACTTCCATGATTCCATTCTTGGAGCACAACAATGCCAACCGCGCGCTGATGGGAAGCAACATGCAAAAGCAGGCGGTGCCTTGCGTGCTCCCTGAAGCTCCGTTGGTTGCTACCGGTGTTGAAGAACTGGCATCGCGCGATTCCGGCAGGCTGGTGATAGCGTCTGAAGACGGTGTTGTCTCTTATTTGGATGCCAAAAAAATAGTTGTTGCAGGAAAAAAGGAAAAGATTTACCCTCTCATAAATTTTATGAGAAATAATAACTTTGCTGTATTTCACCAGCGTCCTTTGGTGAATATGGGTGATAAAGTAAAAAAAGGCGATGTCCTGGCGGATACCAGCAGTACTGTCGGCGGGCAAATTTCTTTGGGTCAGAATATTTTCGTGGCTTTTTTGTCTTGGTCCGGCTCAACTTACGAAGACGCGATAATAGTTTCGGAACGCTTAGTGAAGAAAAGTAAATTTACCAGCGTTTACGTAGAAGAATTTACTTGCGTGGTTCGCGACACAAAATTAGGACCTGAAATAACTACCCGCGATATTCCGAATGTCGGCGAACTCAAGCTCAAGGACTTGGATGAAGACGGCGTTGTCCGCATCGGGGCGGAAGTCAGGGAAAATGATATTTTAGTCGGCAAAATTACTCCGAAAGGCGAAACGGAACTCACTCCGGAGGAGAGGCTCTTGCGTTCTATCTTTGCCGAAAAGGCTCGCGATGTGAAAGATACTTCTCTGCGTGTAGAACACGGAAAGCGCGGACGCATCATTGGCGTAAAAATTTTTTCCCGTGATTTAGGTCATACACTGGAAGCGGGAATCATCAAGAAAATTGTAATTGAAGTCGCGCAAATCAGAAATATTTCTGTCGGAGACAAGCTTTCCGGACGACATGGAAACAAAGGAGTTATTTCTACAATTTTGCCGGAAGAAGATATGCCTTACACCGCGGACGGCACGCCGATTGATATCATACTCTCGCCGCTCGGTGTTCCTTCCCGCATGAATTTGGGACAAATTTTGGAAATACATCTTGGTATGGCGGCAAATAGTCTTGGGTATCAGGCGGTTGTTCCTCCATTCTTAGGCGCAAAGCATGAAGAAATCAGTCAGGAATTAGTCAAAGCTGGACTTCCTGCAAATGGAAAATTAAAACTTTTTGACGGACGCACCGGAGAAGCTTTCAAACAAGACGTGGCTGTCGGTTATATGTATATGCTCAAACTTCACCACATGGTGGAAGACAAGATTCACATGCGTTCTGTTGGTCCTTACTCGCTTATTACTCAACAGCCTCTTGGCGGAAAGGCTCAAGGCGGAGGACAGAGATTCGGAGAAATGGAAGTCTGGGCGCTTGAAGGATACGGCGCGGCTTACACTTTGCGTGAAATGCTCACTATCAAATCCGACGACATTCTCGGCCGATCTGCTACTTTTGATTCCATTATTAAAAATGAAAAAATCCGTCCACCAAACTCTCCGGCATCTTTCAATGTACTCTTAAATTATTTACGCGGGCTTGCGATGGATGTCGATTTAAAAAAGGCAGGAGATAAAGAATAATATATATGAAAACATTAAACACAACTGAATTTGATTCGATCGCGCTTCGTTTGGCTTCGCCAGAGCAAATAAAAGAATGGTCTTATGGCGAAGTTACCAAACCGGAAACGATAAATTATCGTACCGGCAGGAGCGAGCGCGGAGGGCTTTTTGACGAAAAGATATTCGGACCGGAAAAAGATTACGAATGTTATTGCGGGAAATATCGCCGAATTCGCTACAAAGATATTATTTGCGAGAAATGCGGTGTTGAAGTTACTCGCTCTATAGTTCGCCGTGAGCGCATGGGGCACATTGAGCTTTCTACGCCCGTATCGCACATTTGGTTTTTGCGCGGGGTGCCTTCCAGAATGAGCATTCTCCTCAATATATCTGTTTCTGACCTTGAAAAGGTAATATATTTTGCCGGCTACATAATTACCAAAGTTCACGAAGAAGAAAAAGCAAATGTGATTACTGGACTGGACAAGGAGTATAAAGCCAAATTAAAAAATGCGGCGGATGATGACACGCGGGAAAAATTAAAAAATTTGCTTTCTGTCACCAAAAAAGAAATCGGGGAAATTTATGAAGGAAAGGTTTTAAATGAAATTTCTTTTCATCATTACTCTTTGAAATACGGCACTTGCTTTGAAGCAAACATTGGCGCCGAGGCAATCTACTCTATTTTCAAAAATCTCGATTTAAATAAATTAAAAACTCATACGGAAAAAATGCTAGAAAAAGCGAGTGTGGCAGAAAAAGAAAAACTACAAAAGAGGCTATCGCTCATTCGCGCTATGACCTATGCGTCAATCAGACCAGAATGGATGTTTTTGACAGTTATTCCGGTTATTCCGCCAGTCCTGCGCCCTATGGTTGCGCTTGATGGAGGCAGGCACGCAACTTCCGACTTGAATGATCTCTATCGCCGGGTAATCAACAGAAATAATCGCTTGAAAAAGCTGAAAGAAATCAATGCGCCGGATGTTATTTTAAGAAATGAAAAAAGAATTATTCAAGAAGCGGTTGACGCGCTGATTGATAACTCTATCGCCAAACAAAATGATTCTGCGGCAATGAGTCAGTCCCAGAAGCGCCCGCTCAAGTCTCTCTCCGATAATTTGAAATCCAAACAAGGTCTTTTCCGCCAAAACTTGCTCGGAAAACGTGTGGACTACTCGGGTCGTTCTGTCATTGTCGTCGGTCCTGAACTCAAGCTTAATCAGTGTGGATTACCTAAGCACATGGCGCTGGAACTTTTCCGGCCTTTTGTGATTTCTAAAATTTTACAGGCGGAATTGGCGTTTAATATCCGCGGAGCAAACAAACTGATAGAAGAAAGAGGAGCGGAAGTTTGGGCAATGCTGGAAGAAGTGATTGCCGGAAAATATGTTCTTTTGAACCGCGCTCCGACTTTGCACCGCTTGGGTATTCAGGCTTTCAACCCTATTTTGATTGAAGGAAACGCTATTCAGGTTCATCCGCTGGTCTGCCAGGCTTTTAATGCCGACTTTGACGGAGATCAGATGGCTGTTTATGTTCCGCTTTTGGAAGAAGCGCAGTTTGAAGCCAAAGAATTAATGGCGTCAAATAAAAATTTGCTAAAGCCTCAGAACGGAGACCCTATTGTCCATCCGCGCATGGATATGGTGCTTGGTAGCTACTGGATGACGAAATTTGTGGACGGAGAAAAAGGCGAAGGAAAATATTTCTCCAGACCCAACACAGCTATTCTCGCCTATGAATATGGCATTATATCTCTTCGCGCTAAAATAAAAGTTCTGGCGCATGAGACGGTAAAATATAAAAAATTTGATGGAGGCGTTTTTGAAACTTCCGTAGGCAAACTCCTTTTCAATACCATTTTACCGGACGATTTTCCTTATGTAAGCGATGAAATGAACCAAGACAGGCTCTCCATGCTTCTTGATGAGCTGATTATCCACTCCGGCGTGGAAAATACTCCGATTTTCTTGGACAAAATTAAGGCATTTGGCTTTAAATATTCCACGGTCTCCGGCACTACTTGGGGGTTGGATAATGTTTTCGTTTCTCCCGAAAAACCGGCGATTATAGCGCAGGGCAGGAAAATGGAGGCAGAAATTGTCGCTCAGTGGAATGACGGTTTGCTCTCCAACGAAGAAAAATATCAAAAGGTTATTGAAGTTTGGACTCATACAAAAAAAGATTTGGAAAAGGTTCTACCCAAAACGCTGGTGAAGCACAGCTCCACTTATGATTTGTTTACTTCCAAAGCTCGAGGCACGATGTCCAGCCTTATGCAAATGACTGGCATGATTGGGCTTATCCAGAACAACCAAGGCAAGACTTTGGAATTTCCGATTATTCCTTGCTATCAGGAAGGACTTTCGCCCATTGAATATTTCGTCATTACTCACGGTGCCCGAAAAGGCGCTTCGGACACTGCGCTCAACACCGCCAAGGCCGGATATTTAACTCGAAGACTGGTGGATGTCGCGCAGGATGTAGTTATTACCGAAAAAGATTGTGGCACGAAAGAGGGAATAATAGTTTCTAAAGAAGATATTTCTGGAATTCAAATTCCGCTTTCAAAGAATATCCGCGGACGAGTGCTGGCAGGGGATCTCAAAGATAAAAACGGTAAAGTTATTTACAAAAAAGGATTTTTGATTACCAAAGAAGAAGCTTACAAGATTGAAGGCGCGGGTTTTACAGATGTTTTCGTCCGTTCTCCTCTTACATGTCGCACTGTTCACGGTCTTTGCGTCAACTGTTACGGGCTTGATTTAGGGCGAAACCGTTTAGTGGAACTTGGTGAAGCAGTCGGCATCATCGCGGCTCAGGCCATAGGAGAGCCGGGCACTCAGCTGACTCTTCGCACATTCCATGCCGGAGGTGTTGCTGGCACGGACATCACCACCGGTCTGCCTCGCGTTGAAGAAATATTTGAGAGAAGAATTCCTAAAAATCCCGCGATTATTTCCGAAACCGACGGAGAAGTGATTTCCATTACTGCAAAAGATGCAAAAGAAAACAGAGAAAAAATAATTAAAGTGCTTTCGAATAGCAAAGAAGACGGAAAAAAGAATGAAATGGAATACCTTGTAGCATTCCGCCGAAC
>MFTJ01000019.1 GCA_001786805.1 Candidatus Nomurabacteria bacterium RIFCSPHIGHO2_01_FULL_39_10
TTTGACTAAATTGTTTGAACGTTTTGTGTTGGTGATTTGTCGCAAGGGTCACACCTCTTCCCATTCCGAACAGAGAAGTTAAGCCTTGTCGAGCCGATGATAGTCTCTTTGGCGAAAGTAGGCAGTCGCCAGCACAAAGTGTTTAAAAATTTTCTTTTTAATGCTACAATACCCTTATGACGTGGGCTTTTAAAAGACAGGCGTTTTATGTTTTTATTCTCATTCTATTTGTATGCGCATTAGCGTTTTTAATAATTTCCTCAAGCACTAACAAACCGCCGACTTGTTTTGACAACAAGCAAAACGGGACGGAGACAGGCACAGACTGTGGAGGGTCTTGCGCCCGGGCCTGCCTTGCGCAAGTAGACAAGATATCAACCATCTGGGTCCGCTCTTTTCGGGTAGTTCCCGGGCGCTACAATACTGTCGCTTATCTGGAAAATCACAATAAAAATACCGCTATCAATAAAATAAATTACAGATTTCGTTTTGCCGACGCGAACAATATTTACATAGGCAAGCGCGAAGGAAGTACTTTTGTCCCTCCATCGGGCAAATTCGCCATTTTTGAGCCGGGGATAGATATTGGAAATTCTATTCCGATATATACCACTTTTGAGTTTACACAAACACCAGATTGGACGACAGTATCGCAGGAGAAGATAAATCAGATGCAGGTACTAGTTTCCAACATCACTCTTGTCGACCAAGACACCAGCCCCAAACTCTCTGCTACCATAAAAAATAACTCTTTCTTTCTTATTCCGGAAATGAACGTTATTACTATTTTATATGATGAAAATCGCAACGCTGTTTCAGCTAGTAGCACTTATTTATCCAATATGGCCGGGGAAGAAGCAAGGGAAATAAATTTCACATGGCCAGAGCCGATATTAGACAAGATAATTGCTAAAGAAATAATTCCTCTCTATAACATTTTTTCAGTTAAATTAAGATGAATACGCTGAAAAAAATAGGAAATGGCATAGATTGGCTCTTGGTTTTTTTTATACTTCCTATAATTGCAGCGGGATTGGTTACCATGAAGAGTTTTACGCCGTTGGAGAATACAAGCGAGTTTTTTAATAAGCAAGTTGTTTGGATTCTGGTAGGTTTTTCAGTTTTTTTTATTTTTTCTTTTATCGATTTTAGTTTTTTGAAGCGCACAGATGTATTGGTGTTTATATATCTCGTGACATCTTTAATTCTGCTCTCTCTCTTTATTTTTGGGAATGTCGCTCATGGCGCGAAAAGCTGGTTTTCTTTTGGTTTTTTTTCTTTTCAGCCGGTCGATATGATGAAGCTGGTGCTGGTGCTTATTTTGGCCAAGTATTTTTCTCGTCGCCATGTGGAAATTCGCGACATTAAACACATTTTTATTTCCGGCTTCTACGCGTTCGTGCCGTTTCTTTTGGTTTTGCTTCAGCCTGATTTTGGCTCCGCCATGGTCGTCGTTTTTATCTGGCTAGGCATGGTGCTTGTTTCCGGAATTTCCAAAACACATCTATTAGCTGTGGGAGTTTCCGGTCTTCTGATTTTCGCAGCGTTTTGGTTTGTGATTTTTGCGCCATATCAGAAAGCTCGCATTATTAATTTCATTCATCCGCTTGCAGACATTAATGGAACAGGCTATAACGCATTTCAATCTACTGTGGCGGTTGGTTCCGGAGAGATTACGGGCAAGGGTTTGGGTTTTGGCACGCAGTCGCGCTTGAAATTTTTGCCACAGCCTCAGGCTGATTTTATTTTTGCCGCTTATGCCGAAGAGTGGGGCTTTGTCGGCTCTATTTTGATTCTTATGCTTTACGGACTGGTGGTTTGGAGAATTCTTTTTCTTGCAACTCTTGGAGCGTATAATTTTGAAATACTTTTTGGCATGGGCATTGCTATTTTTTTTATGGGTCATATACTGATAAATATCGGTATGAATTTAGGGCTCTTGCCGGTTACCGGTATTCCGCTGCCTTTTATGAGTTATGGCGGTTCGCATCTTTTGTTTGAGTTTGCGGGTTTGGGAGTTTTAATGAGCATGAAAAGATATGCGCGGTCGGCGCATAGAGATGACACAAAGAATGAATTTTTGGGGGTATAACAATGACCCCCTCTGCCCTTTAGGCATCTCCCCCTTGTTAAGGGGGAGATTTGCGGGAAAAATTTTATAAATAAAATTTATGACTATATTGGATGGAAAAAAAATAAGAGACCAGATTTTATCTAAGATAAAAGACGAAGTGGCAACGCTTTCTTTTCAGCCTATTTTTTGCGATATTTTAGTGGGAGATGATCCGGCATCCCGCCAGTATGTGGAAATGAAAGGGAAAACCGCGGAGCGGGTAGGCATTCATTTCCACAAGGCGGCTTTTCCCGCGTCAATCTCTACAGAGGATTTGGTAAAAGAAATAAAAATTATAAATAAAATACCCAATATATGCGGAATTATTGTCCAGCTTCCTCTGCCTGGATCAATTGAAAAAAAAGCCGTACTTGATAGCATTGACCCGCGTCTTGATGTCGATTGTCTGGGGATTTTGGCAAGCGAGAAATTTTACAAAAACTACAATAGTCAAACAGATTTGGCATGTCCGACAGCGCTTGCCTGTATGGCGCTTCTTGATTCGCTCAACTTAAATTTAAAAGGCAAAATTATAGTTGTTTTAGGGCAGGGAGATTTAGTGGGCAAGCCGACATCAGCGCTTCTGCGTTATCGGGGATTAACTTATCTTCCTGTTGATAAAAGAACGGAAAACAAAGAGTATCTTTTACAGCAAGCCGATATTGTGATTTCAGGCATAGGTAAGGGTAAATATATTACCGGCAATATGATAAAGTTCGGAGCAGTGTTGATAGACGCGGGGACTTCCGAAGATACTTTGGGAGCTAAGCTCCCATTTGGGAGCTTAGCTCCCAAAACTATTGTGGGCGATGTCGATTCCGAATCCGTGAAAAATGTAGCGGGCTATCTTTCTCCTGTGCCGGGCGGAGTCGGACCAATAACTGTGGCGATGCTACTGAATAATGTATTAAAAGTGGCGCAGCACCTCACCCCCTAGCCCCTCTCCTTATAAAGGAGAGGGGAATTCTCATGAATAATTCAATCTTTTTCTTTTTTTATAGTTTAGCTCATCAGTCATCTTTTTTTGATAGTATAATTGCATTTTTTGCTGTTTATTTTATATATGTTGTAATTATTTTAGCTATGTTACTTTCTTTTTTTTATTACCAATCATGGAGGCAATTATTTTTGGTGTGTTTTTCCGGAGGTCTCGCCTGGGGGTTGGCTAAGATATTAAAAATTTTAATTCATACTCTGAGACCTTTTGAAGTGTTTCCACAAGTGCAGTCTCTGTTTATTGAAACTGGATATGCTTTTCCATCAGGACACACGCTGGTTGCTTCAGCGATAGCTTTCGCTCTATATTTTATCAACAAAAAAGTCGGCTACATATTTATGTTTTTTGCGTTGCTGATTGGCGTTGCCCGTATTGCAGGGGGAGTGCATTTCCCGATTGATATTCTGGGCGGATTTACTCTTGGCGCCTTGGTGGCTTATCTGGTTGCATATTTTATAAAAAACAGATAGTATATCTGTATCTTTATGAAGAAACGGATAATTTTAGCTTTAATAATACTCGTTTTGGGTTCTCTTGTGGCTTTTTTTGTCTATAAAACCGAGCCGAAACTGAATAAAAATTTTGAAAATCAAAGCGTGTTTTTCAAGAAATTTCCTTTTCGTCTAGGTTTGGATCTCTCCGGCGGAACGCATCTTATATACAAGGCTGATGTCAGCGCCATATCTTCGAGTGAAATTGGCAGTTCGATGGAAGCCCTTCGGGATGTAATTGAACGGCGCGTAAATCTTTTTGGAATTTCCGAGCCGATTGTTCAAGTACAGCGCGGTGGACTCATTTCCAGCGCGGGAGAACAATTAATCGTTGATCTTCCGGGAGTAACTGACATAAAAGAAGCGGTAAAAATGATCGGGCAAACTCCAGTTTTAGAATTTAAAACAGAGAATCCCAAAAAAGATGAAGCGCAGAATGTTGTGGTGAGCGCAGATGGTGTAGCAACTGTAAGTTTAGATTCTCAATTTATCGCGACAGAACTAACAGGCAGATATTTGAAAAAGGCCACTTTAGAAAGAGATCCGAACACTCTTGAATTCCAAGTAAGTCTGCAGTTTAACGACGAGGGGACTAAACTTTTTGCCAAAATGACAAAAGAGAATATAGGCAAAATGATAGCTATATATCTGGATGGCGCGCCTGTGTCTACTCCGGTTGTTAGAGAAGAAATTCCAAATGGGCAGGCTTTTATTTCCGGTAATTTTACTCCCAATGAGGCAAAATTATTGGTAGGTAGGTTGAATTCCGGCGCTTTGCCTGTGCCGATTACTCTTACCTCCACACAGACCATCGGCGCCACTCTGGGGGAGTCTGCAGTTAATGCCGGAGTCAAAGCCGCGGTTATCGGATTCTTGTTGGTCGCCTTTTTCTTAATTCTTTGGTACCGTCTGCCTGGACTTATCGCAGTCGTTGCTCTTTCTTTTTACACTGCGATACTTTTGACCATCTTTAAACTTTTACCGGTTACTTTGACGGCTGCCGGCATCGGCGGATTTATTATTTCGCTCGGAATGGCCGTTGACGCGAATGTGCTCATTTTTGAAAGAATGAAAGAAGAAATCAAAAAAGGAGCCAATATACATGACGGTATACATGCCGGCTTCAAGAGAGCTTGGAACTCTGTTCGGGATTCTAATACTTCCAGCATTATTACTTCCATTATTTTATTCTGGCTTGGCACTCCGCTTATTAAAGGCTTCGCGCTGACTTTCGGCTTGGGTGTCCTGGTTTCAATGTTTTCCGCTATTACTGTTTCCCGTATTTTCCTTTTTGCTCTCGGCATCCAAAAGACCAATAAATTTACCAAATTTTTATTTAGCTCCGGTTTTTCGAAGTAACTTTCAACTTTATGAACTTTATAACTTTCAACTAATTCATGTTTATCATAAAATACAAAAAAATATTTATTTCCCTCTCAGTTTTTTTGATAGCCATTTCTCTTATTTTTATTTTTGCTTTTGGCCTTAAGCCCGGTATTGATTTCAAAGGAGGCGCGTTGCTTGAGGTTGAATATACCGGTATTCGTCCGGAAGCCGCTATGGTTGAGAATTCTGTAAAGAAGCTTGAGATAAGCCAAGCGCTTATCCAACCGACCGGGGAATTGGGTTACTTGATTAAGACTCGAGATTTAAGCGAACCGGAACATCAGAAACTTTCGGAGTCGCTATCTCTAAACGGAAAATATCCTGTTTTAGAAAAAGGTTTTACTTCTATCGGCCCTTCGGTTGGGAGCGAACTTGCCCGCAAGGCGATTCTCTCAATCATTTTTGTCATCATCGCCATTATTATTTTTATAACTTACGCTTTCCGCAAAGTGTCGCGTCCGGTAGCCTCCTGGAAATACGGAGTCATTACAGTCATTACCCTTCTTCACGACATCATCATACCGACGGGAATTTTTTCCTTAATGGCTCATTATACCGGAGCTGAAGTTGATACGCTTTTTGTCTTGGCGCTCTTAACTATTTTAGGTTTGTCCGTTCATGACAAAATTGTAGTTTTTGATAGAATCAGGGAGAATTTAAGAGAGGGAGATAAAAACGATTTTGCCCAAATAGTTGGTACAAGCACCAGCCAAACCATTGTCCGCTCAATCAATATCACTCTCACCATTATCGGGGTGTTGGTGTCGCTTTATTTATTTGGTCCCGAAACAACCAAGAATTTCTCGCTTATTTTAACTACTGGTCTTTTCTTCGGTATTTATTCTTCGCTTTTCTTCGCTTCGCCGCTTCTTGTTTGGGTAGAGGAATGGCAAAATAAAAAATAGGTGGTATAATAGAATTATGAAATACATTTTAATAGTTTTAGGAGTTATAGTTTTGTGGGCGATTTATATTTTTAATAGTTTTGTCACTCTTAAAAATAGAGCAGAAGAGGCTTGGGCGGACATTGAGGTGCAGCTGAAACGCAGATATGATTTAATTCCGAATTTAGTAAACTCGGTAAAGGGTTACGCCAAGCATGAATCTTCCGCTTTTGAAAATGTGACCAAGGCGAGGAGTATGGCAATGGGGGTGGCTGGTCCAACTAAAGAACATGCGCAGGCGGAGAATATGCTTACCGACGCTCTTAAATCTATTTTTGCTCTTGCCGAGGCTTATCCGGACTTAAAAGCCAATACAAATTTCTTGGCTCTGCAAAACGAGCTTTCCGATACGGAAAATAAAGTTCAGGCCGCCCGCAGGTTTTATAATACCAATGTGCGCGACCTGAATATAAAAATCGAATCGTTCCCATCAAATATCATGGCTAAGATGTTCGGTTTTTCTCAGAAAGAATTTTTCGATCTCGCTGATAATGATGTCGCGCAGAATCCGGTGGAAGTGAAATTTTAATTATTTTTTATTGCCTTATGATTACCCCCGAACTTATAAGCTACATACGCGGAGAACTTGGGAAAGGACGTAAGCGCGAAGAAATCCGTGAAAGTTTGGTGCGTGAAGGCGGGTGGAGCGATGCAGATTTAAGCGAAGCATTCAGAATAGTAATGCCGATGCAGGGATTGGAGGGAATCGCTCCTATAACCAAAGCTGAACCATTGAAAACAGTCTCAACATTGTCTACTTTTCCGTGGAAAAAAATCTCCATGATTACGGCTATTGTTTTGGTCGTGGGCGGGCTTGTTTTTGCGGGGTGGTTTTATCGCGCGTCCTTGATGAACTTTTGGAATTCGGAAGTGAGCAAGGCGAAAGGATTCTCGGTTTCTTTGTTTGGCTCTAAAACAACTGCCAACACAGCGAATACGCTCCCGATACCACCGCAGACCCCACAAAATAATAATACAGCAGTCAAATCCATAGTTAGTATCAGAGATTGCGGAATTGGCGTTGCGCCAGACATGAGAAAGCCCGCTACGTACCAAAATGATGGGGTACTAACTTGTTTGGGCAACAGCGCGCTCAATTGTATTGAAGCCAAAGCTGTTTTAAACGATATTTTGTTCCCAACCGTAGTTCAGATTGTAAAGACGGAGGCAGGCTGCAATTTCAAGTTGTCTTATTCGGGAGACAGCATGCTCATTGATGCCAACGACAAGAAGCTGGCCAGTCAGTATATTTCCTGTCCTATCAATATCGTTAAGTCAGTAGATGAAAGTAAAAAAATCACTGTGTTCAATTTTCCCAGTACCGACAATTTAAGCAAGTATGCCGGTCAGATATATTTCTACGGGACGCTCGGCGTATTTATGGAAACCAACCTTGACCGAAATAAAATTCAAAGTTTCGGCTGTAGCGGATTTTACATTGATTCGGTCATAGCGAGTTTCCGTAAAATGCAGGAGAAAAGGTAGTAACAGCGCCTAAGGCACTGGCTAGCCAGTGCCTTAGGCGCTGTCTCACAACATATGGCTTCACTATACACGCATCAATCAAAAAATATAACAAAAACATGGCTACTTATGACAGTTTTCTTTGTAGTGGTTATTTTTCTCGGCTGGTTTTTCAGTATTTATTATAATAACCCAAGTATTTTATATTTCTTTGTGGCTTTCAGCATTCTGATGAATTTTTTTTCCTACTGGTTTTCGGATAAAATTGTTCTCCGGCTGGCAGGCGCTAAGGAGGCTAAAAGAGAAGAGTATTTTGATTTGTACACCAGCGTGGAAAATCTCTCTATCACGGCAGGACTGCCGATGCCAAAAGTGTATGTAGTCGTCGATGCCGCGCCGAACGCCTTTGCGACTGGCCGGGATAAAAAACATGCAGTCATCTGCGTTACCACCGGACTGCTCGCAATTTTAAATAAAAACGAGTTGGAAGGAGTGATTGCGCATGAACTTTCCCATATCGGCAATCGGGACATGCTGCTCTCCACCGTGGTAGTCGTATTGGTTGGTTTTGTAGCTATCCTTTCAGATATTTTTATGCGTAGCATGCTTTTTGGAGGGCATAGAAGCAATGACAACAAAGCTCATGGCATGCTGATGATAGTCGGAATTATTCTCTCAATTTTGGCGCCGATTTTTGCTATGCTCATCCAGCTGGCGATTTCAAGGAAGCGGGAATTTCTGGCGGATGCCTCCGGAGCGCTCCTTACCCGTTATCCAGAAGGTTTGGCAAACGCCTTGCGAAAAATTTCACAATATAGTAAACCCATGAGCCGTCAATCTGGCGCTATTGCGCATCTTTACATTTCAGATCCCCGCCCCCATGACTCGCGTCAGCGTGTCGGGCAGGCAAAAGGAACTAGTTTTGGCAAAAAAATTGGCGGATTTTTCGCTACCCATCCGCCAGTAGAGGAGAGGGTGAAAGCTTTGATTGGTCAGTAATATTGGGGTATACTAACGGAATGGACATTAAAGATGTAGAGAACCTGGCAAGCCTTGTCAGAATTGAACTAAAAGAGGATGAAAAGAGGGAATTGCTTTCGGATATGAAGGGCATTTTGGAGTATGTTAGGCAGATTGAAAAGGTAAATGTTAAACACTCGGTGTTTAACATTACAAACAATAATGTTTGGCGGGAGGACACGCCAGACCCACGGGAATTTTCAAAAGAGTTGATTACCAAACAATTTCCGGATGCGCAAGACGGATTTCTAAAAGTTAAAAAAATTCTATGATAGACCTGAAAGACCTGACAATAACAAAAGCGCGAAAAGCTTTGGACGCTAAGCAGTTTAGCGCGGTTGAGCTTGCGCAGGCTTATCTGGATGAAATAAAAAAGAAAAATAAAGAACTGAACGCGTATCTGGAAGTTTTTGACGATGTTTTAGATCAGGCAAAAAGGTCAGACGAGATCATTGAGAAAGGGAAATCATATCCGCTTTTGGGAATTCCTTTGGCGATTAAAGATAATATTTTAATTAAGGACAGGATTGCGAGTTCGGCTTCTAAGATATTAGAAAATTATACTGCTTCATATGATGCCACGGTCATAGAAAAATTAAAAAGGGAGGGGGCGGTATTTCTGGGCAGGACAAATATGGATGAATTTGCCTTGGGGGGTTCAACGGAAAATTCAGCATATGGACCAACGAAAAATCCGCACGATATCACACGTGTGGCAGGTGGGACTTCCGGCGGTTCGGCAGCTACCGTTTCTGCTAATTTGGCGCTGGGAGCTTTGGGTTCTGATACTGGAGGGTCGATCCGCGAGCCGTCTGCTCTTTGTGGAGTTGTCGGGTTCAAGCCGACATATGGTGCCG
>MFTJ01000020.1:0-3585 GCA_001786805.1 Candidatus Nomurabacteria bacterium RIFCSPHIGHO2_01_FULL_39_10
CACCCCGCCAACGCCGATAATGGTAAAATTATACCCGAATTTATATCGTAGATTTTTGAGCCTTTTCACCATATCTACCCCCGCCCACTTGATGGCATTGCCACAGACCCCGCTTATCAGCCGCCCCTCGCCCGGTAACGCTTGATTTCCTTTCTCGTCCACAACTTCTGCGGAGATAGTGTTAATAGCGGAGATTCCTTGCGCGATGCACCCGATTTCTTTTACAAAATTCCGTAGAACCGCCTCGTCTTTAAAATAACCAATTTTGATAATAAGCGGTATTTCTCCAATCGCTTCCTTGATAACTTTTGCCACCTTTACGCTACGCTCTAGGTCATAGCAAAGCAGATTATTCGTGCCTTCGTTCGGACAGCTGAAATTCACTTCTATTGCTTTTACTCCCGTATCTTTGAGAAGCTTTGCCCCCTCTCGAAAATCATTTATGTACTCTTGCGCGATTTGCCCTTCCCTCTTTGTTCCCTGAAAAGCTCCGACCAGAATCTGTCCCTCGCGCATATTGCTCAAAACTTTTTTTATATCCTTCTGCCAAAATTCCGGTGGAAAAGACGGCACGCCGAATGAATTTGTAATAGAGAGAGGCTCTTTGTAATTATTGCCAGCAGTCACTTTTGCAATATCTTTGCCTAAAGTTAAACCGTCAGGAATTTTTACCGATAAAACATTCGGCCAAGGATGGCAGGGGTACTTTTCCGTGCGGACGGTTTTGTAAACCACAATGTCAAAACCTTTGTCTATGGCCGCCTGCGCGAAGTTTCCATTTATTAACGGTCCAGCCGGAATGCCAAAAGGAGAATTTACTTTGAAACCCAAGAAATCAAAACTGTTCAACCCTGAGGGTTGCACAATAATCTCCTTGTTGGCGAAAGCACCAAAAGGCCCATCTTTAAAATTTTCCTCATAAGACTTTGACGGGTCGTAGAATGGTTCTAGAAGCATTCTTGGTATAGTAGCAAAAAATAGGCAATAATAGAAATTCTTTTACTTAAATTTGTATTTTTTATAAATTTTGTCATGGTGATCAAAATCAATAAGTCGCACCTCTAGCATATGAATTTCGTACATCAACACAAAAGGATCCATATGAACTCTTCTATAATTTCGGAGTGTATTTCTAAGTGGCTTGCCTAAGATTGGGTTCTGTACGACTTTATCTATTTTGTTTTCAAGATTTTTAAAAACATCCGGTTTTTTAGTTTTTAGTTTTTTAAAAATCACCTCAAAGGAAGGTGGTATAACCAATATATAGCTTGGCAACTGAGACATATGTTTTATAGATCCCTTAAATAATTTTTGAAAGATGAAATTGAATGAAATTTCTTTCCCTTATTATTATCTAAATCAAAAGATATTTTCTCAAAATGTTTGATTTTGTTAGAACTAATCTCATCTTTGGAACTTTCAAAAACAATTTTTTGCAAAAAATCCAAACGAGACAAAATACTTTTCTGCATTTGAATTGATTGTTTATACTCTTTAATTGGTATTGTAACTGTAGTCATAAATACAATATAACAAAGAACATAAAAAACATCAACCACTCGCAAGAACGGTTCTAGCTAGTCTCGGTTCTAGCTAGTCTTAAAATAAACTAAAAAATAGAGTGACATTATTCCAGATAGAAATCCCAGTTTTTCATCTGAGATTCCAGGGAATTCTTTTTCTACTGCGATCTTGATATCCTTCCATGTTGGTTTATCAGTATTTGTATTACTCCATACAACCTCTTTATCTCCTTTTTGATCATACTTAATCACGTACTGGCCTGTTTTTTCCACACTAGGTATATTTTCCATATGAAGTAACTATACTATATTTACTTCCTAGCCGCAATAATAGTTTCAGCTACATTATTTGGAACTATGTCGTATCTAAAAAATTCCATAGTGAACGAGGCGCGACCTTCGGTCATGGAGCGCAGACCGGTCATGTATCCGAACATTTCAGAAAGAGGCACAATCGCTTTGATGACCTTGTTCATTCCGCGGTCTTCCATGCCCTCAATGAGCGCGCGCTTACTGGAAAGATTACCGGTCACATCTCCCATGAATTTGTCGGGAGTAACGACTTCCACTTTCATCATCGGCTCAAGCACCACTGGATTTGCTCTGCGACATGCATCCTGTACTGCCATACTGGCAGCGATTTTGAAAGCCATTTCGTTTGAGTCAACTTCATGATATGAACCGTCCCAAAGTTCTACCGAAACATTGACAATTTTGAATCCAGCCAAAACTCCGCGGTCTAAGCCTTCCTTGAATCCCTTTTCACAAGGAGCGATATATTCCTGCGGAATAACTCCTCCCTTAATGCTATTAACAAATTCAAAACCGACAGATCTTTTTGTGTTTTTCGGCAAATCTTCCAGTTCTTCTTTAGTAAGCACTTCCATTGGTTTGACTTTAATTTTCACATGACCGTAGTTTCCGCGTCCGCCCGACTGCTTGATATATTTACCTTCAGCCTCGGCTGCGCCATTGATAGTCTCGCGATATGCCACCTGAGGCTTGCCGACATTCGCTTCTACAGTAAACTCGCGCTTCATTCTGTCCACAATAATTTCCAAATGCAGTTCTCCCATGCCGGCAATAATTGTTTCGCCAGTTTCCTGGTCAGTTGATACTTTGAAAGTAGGGTCTTCTTGGGCAAGACGATTTAAAGCCATACCCATTTTTTCCTGGTCAGCTTTTGTTTTTGGTTCAATGCGAAGCGAAATGACAGGTTCGGGGAAAACAATTCTGTCTAGAATAATCGGAGAATTTTCATCGCAAATGGTATCGGAAGTAATTGTGTCTTTCAAGCCCACTGCCGCGGCAATTTCTCCAGCAAAAACCTGCTTCACTTCTTCCCTGTCGTTCGCATGCATTCTTAAAATTCGCCCGATACGTTCTTTGTTGCGGGTGCGTGGATTGTAAATATAACTGCCGGCGGAAAGCGTTCCGGAATAAACGCGGAAGAAAATAAGCTGACCAACGAATGGGTCAGTCGCAACTTTAAAAGCGAGCGCGGAAAAAGGCTCTTTGTCGGATGCATGTCTTTCAATCACAGCATCATTGTTTGGGTCAATGCCGGAGATGGCTTTAATGTCTAGGGGGGATGGCAGGTAGTCCACCACCGCGTCAAGAATGAGCTGAACGCCTTTATTCTTTAAAGCGGAGCCGGTAAAAACCGGAAAAATTTCATTCGCAATAACAGCTTTGCGAAGAGTTTTTTTCAACACATCCATGCTTGGAATCATGCCTTCCAAATATTCCGTCATCATTGCATCGTCCGTCTCAACTATTTTTTCCACAAGTTCAGAGTGATATTTTGTCGCGTCCGCTTTCAGATTTTCCGGAATTTCTTTTTCAATAATCTCGCTACCCATGTCCCCTTCAAAGTAATATGCTTTCATACGTAGCAAATCAATAACACCTTCAAATTTATCTTCCAAACCGATAGGGATTTGCACACGCACAGCCTTTTTTGTAAGTCGGTCTAAAATAGTAGCGAAAGAATGTTCAAAAGATGCGCCGGTGCGGTCTAATTTATTTATAAAACAAATACGAGGAACCTTTGCTTCGTCGG